>NZ_JAJNRD010000008.1:0-93297 GCF_022228055.1 Halorhodospira sp. 9621 | reverse complement strand
CCTGGCCCTATGAAGCGCGTTCCACCACCTGCAGCCGTCGTACCTTCGCCGGTCCCTGCTGTTGGCTCGGCCGGTACTCGGGCACCAGTTCACCGAGCACCGCCCGCGCACGCTGCCCGTCTCGTTCGGCCACCGCCTGCTCCAGCGCCTGCACCCCTTCGGCGAGCACCGCCTGCGACTGCGACGGCTCCCAGGCGCGCAGGATGCGCCGATACCCCGTCCCGCTGACCTGCTCGCCAAGGAGCAGCTGCTCGGAGAGCTTCTCTCCCTCCCGAAGGCCCGTGTAGACAATGGGGATCTCGCCCTGCGGGTCCGCGGTATCGCGCACCCGAAGACCGGAGAGGGCAATGAGTCGCCGGGCCAGGTCCTCGATGCGCACCGCCTCATCCGGCTCCAGGACGAAGACCTCCCCGCCTTCGGCCAGCGCACCGGCTTGCAGGAGCAGCGCCGCCGCCTGCGGGATCGTCATAAAGTAGCGCCGCGCCTCGGGGTGGGTGACCGTCACCGGCCCACCGTGGCGGATCTGCTCACGAAACAGCGGCAGCACCGAGCCCGAGGAGTCGAGCACATTGGCAAAGCGCACCGTCGCCAGGCGCATCGCACTCTGCCCCTGCGCCCGGGACTGGATCAGTTGCTCGGCGGCACGCTTGCTCGCGCCCATGACACTCGTCGGGCGCACCGCCTTGTCCGTGGAGACGAGCACAAAGCGCCCCACCCCGGCACGCTCGGCCGCCTCCAGGCAATGCGCGGTGGTGAGCACATTGTTCGCCGCCGCCTCCAGCGGATTGGCCTCAAGCAGCGGGACATGCTTGTACGCCGCGGCGTGGTACACCGCCGAGACCCCGGCCTCGGCGAGGATGCGCTCCATGCGCCTGGGATCACCGGCATCGGCCAGGTACGCTTCCATGGCAAGCGCTCGGCCCTCGCGCGCCGCCTCCCAGCGCAGCAGCTGCGTGAGCTCATAGAGGTTGTGCTCATTGCGCTCGATGAGCACCAGCCGCCCGGGAGCCAGGCGGGCGATCTGCCGACAAAGCTCCCGGCCGATCGACCCCCCGGCACCGGTGACCGCCACGTGCGCCCCCGATAGATCGGCATGCAGCCGCTCGGGGCAGGCGATCGCCTCGACCGCACTGCGGGCATCCACCGGCTCGACGTCCTCCAAGCCCCGGCGCCCGGCGAGGAGCTCATCAATGGGGGGGACCGTCTCCACCGCCACGCCCAGGGCCTGGAGCTGATCGACAATCCGGCGGCGGTGGACATCCGCTGCCGAGGGCAGCGAGAGGATCACCCGGCGCACCCGATGGCGGAATAAGGCCTGCTCCAGGTGCTGAACCGGGTAGACGGGCAGACGGTCGATCCGGGCCAGCGTGCGCCCCGGATCCTCGTCGATGAAGGCCACGGGTCGATACCGCCGGCCGGATCGAAGCGCGCGGGCAAGCAGCGCGCCGGTGCTGCCCGCCCCGTAGATGATCACCGGCTCGCCCGTTAAGCGTGCGATCATCGCCGCTGCCCCGCTTTGCTTCGGTGGCTGTCTGGCTCCATGGGTCTCGGGCCTCTGTTCTTGTTCCTGGTTCTTGTTATCGTCTGGATCCGAGGGCGTACTCGCACAGCCGCGCCCACCAGGGGCGCTGCGGCAGGGGGGATGCGGCCACCTGCTCGAGTGTGGCCACCCAGGCCAGCTGCGGCGTGCGCCCAAAGGCCGGGTTGAGCCGCAGTTCGTTGAGCGTCTCGATCTCAGCCATCGCCTGCTCAGGCCCCGGGCTGTGGCCGACCACATCAAGGGCGCGCTCAATGCGCCGGCGCACCGGCTCGGGCAGCAACAATCCCTGCCGGTCGAAACACACCGTCTCCCGATCGATCCGCTCGAGCGCCTCCGCGGCCTCGGCTGAGGACCGGGCGCCCGCACGGGTACAGGCAGCGAGCTGACGCGTGATCTCCCGACGCGCCGGCCCCCGGGCGTGGGGGATAGCGGTCAGAAACCCGGAGCGCACGTGGATGAGCACATAGACGGCGTTCGCCCCTATCCCGGCGCTACCGAGCACCCAGCGAAGCACTCCGGCCGGCTGCGGGGCGTGCACCTCGGCGCCCTCGTTGAGCTGCGCGATCAGCGGATCCGCTGCGGTGACCGCGTGCATCCAATCGCCCATGGTCGGCTCAACCTTGCCCACGCTCTCGCCGTGACTTGAGCCAGCGCAGCCAGGAGACCGAACGCCCCAGGCCCCACTGCGCCTGCTCCGCCTGAGCGGTGAGCATGCGCAAAAGCTCATGCGCCTGGGTGCGCGAAAGGGAGAGTGCGCCGACCGGCCGCGGCGTCTGGGCAAGCCCCGGGGCGCTGGGCAGATCGTGGCCGAGCAGCCCCACCAGGACCTGGCCCTGCTGGATGTCGATCCGCTCCTGCGTGATCAGATACGCCCCGTCCTCAACCGGCTGCGCGTCGGTGCGCTCATGCGCCCCCGGCTCCTGTTGGGGGCCCTCCTCGCTGCCCTGCCGCTGACCGGCCAACTCCGAGCGGGCGGCGACATGCTCCATGGCCATCACCGCATCCGCCGCCGGCTGCCCCTCGCCGGCCGGGTGACTGCGCTTGAGTGCTTCATTGAGCCGCGCCATCAGCCGGCCCATCACCCGCCGCGGGATCCAGGCCGAACGCTGCTCGCCGGTGACCATCGCCAGGCGCAGCAGCACCCGGTCCTCGGCCGGCGAGTAACCGATCTGGATATGCCGCACCCGCGGGAAGCTCTGCGAGGAGCCCTCACTCATCGGCACAGCGGATGATCATCGCCCGGTCCAGATCGGCGAGCACCCCGGTCACGCCGGTATGTGCCTGCCACTGCTCGCCGGTGCTTGCGATCACCTCATAATCCCCATCACAGCGCTCATTGGCCGCCTCGATACAATCACTCACCCCCAGCCGCCAGTCCGAGCAGTCAATGAGTGTGCCCTTGGCCCCGTCGCCCAAAGGCACCGGCGTGGTCTGGGTGCTGGCACAGCCGCCGAGGATCACTCCCGCGGCGAGGAGTAGCGCGCTGCTGCGGAACTTGTGCTGCATGGATGGCTCCTAGATTCATTGCGTGGTTGGATCGGCCGGCCCCCTCACGAGGACTCGCTCTCATCGCCGAAATCAAGCTGATCCCAGTCGATCTGCGCCTCGAGATCCGGCTCGCCGAAAACGGCCTCGGCCTCCGGCAGGTGCTGCTCGCGCGAGCGCGCCTTCGCCAGTGCCTCAAGCCGTCGGCGCTGATCGGCGCTTAGAAGCTGCGCGTAGGCCAGCCCCAGCGCGCCGGTATCCCGCAGCCGCTGCAAGGAGGCGGCATCCAGGGCGTTTAACCGCGGCTCGTCGATCCGATAAAGCCCGCCGAGACGCTGCGGCTGCTCGCCGCCGACATGAAGCTCCAGCCGCCACTCGGCCAACACCCCAGCCTCCTCCAGAGCCTGAGCCGCGCGGTCGGTCTGCACCCGGCTGCGCGCCAGAGCACCGAGAAAGTCAATCACCCGCTGAAGGGCTGGGGTCGGGCTGTCCGAATCATCGAACAGCGCCTCGCCGGTGTAGGCGTCGGCGGCAAGCTCCTCGGCCGACTCATCGACGGCCACCACATGCCGGTCCCGATCCCTTTCGGCGAGATAAAACGGGTGGGCGCGCAGATAGGCCGGCACATACGCCCCACGCCAGCGCCCGCGCGTATCGACAAACGCCGAGCGACCAGGCTCGGCACCGAGGACGGCGTGGAGCACCGGACGGTCGCCGGTGTGGCTAAACGCCAGCGGGAAAGCACCCACCGCACGGGGTAGCTCGCGGCGGGTGATCGGCACCAGCGCCCGGGTGGCGGCGTGCCGGTAGCCTCGCGCACGCTGCCAGTACAAGCCGCGGTGACGGCTGGCGGCGAGCGGCTTTAAGGATGCAGCGCTTCTCATCGCTTGATCCTTCTCTCCATCCAAAGGGGCCGGGCGGTGTCGAACCGCCCGATTCACCCCCTACTTGGCTGCCTTACTGCTCCGGCAGCTCCTGTTTGAGCACCTGCGCATAGGCACTGCGTGCGGTGCGCGCCAGCGCCAGCTGACGCTCGAGACGACGGATCTCGCCGTCAGCCGCACGCAGGTTGGCCAGCTGCTGCCGGGCGTTTTTGGAAAGCTGATCGAGCCGATACGACTGGCCATCGATATTGACCGTCCGCGGCTGCTCGGTGGCTTGCTCTTCAGCCATGCTCCTCTCCTCAGATTGGGTTTATGTTGCTGTGGGTAGAACGCGCGCCGCGCCGGCGCACCCTACGCGGGCGTCGGCTCCTTCGGCCGCTCATGGTCATAGACCAGCTGCGTCTGATCCACCGTACCCTCACGCTCAGCATCCGTGGGCTGCGGAAGCCGATAGTCCCAGCCACTGACCCCGGCACGCTCAATCAGCAGATCGTGAAACGCCCGCAAAATGCGCACATACGCCTCCCCTTCCCAGGGCAGACGCCGGCCGGCAAGGCGGTTTCGCATCGCCGCGTTCGCCTCAAAGACCACGATCTCGCCACTTTCAAGCGGACAAAAGTCCACCGCTGCGTAATCAAGCTCCGTCGCCTCAAGCACCGCACGAACCCGCTCGATAACCTCATCGCCGAGCACCGCCTGCGGGTTTTCGAGAAAACGCTTGGCCTGCTCGATAAACGCCGGGTACTGGTTCATGATCGGCAGCGAGTTCTCAAGCGTGACCTTGTACTGATCCGAGATCTCGCAGTGCGCCGGATAGAGCTCACCGTCGATGATGAAAAACCGGTACTTCGCATAGAGCTTGAGATGCGGTGCTTTCGGCGAGTGAAAGCTGCAGTCGACGTACTCGGTGATGTTCAGATCCTGCTGCTCACCAGCCGGCAACTCGTAGTGCACCTCCTCGGGGGCGGTGAAACAGACCAGGTGCTGCTGACCGTGCATCTGCCGCGGCCGGACGAGGATCGGGAACGAGAGCTCGTTCGCCTCGACTTTCTTGCGGATCGCGCGGCTGCAATCACCGACCTGCGCGGTGAGATTCACCGTCCGCGGTGCAATCACCCCATCGAGACTGCGTAGGCGCATGTGCGTACCCATCCGCGTGCTCTTGAGAACACTCGATGGGTGGTTGACCACCGGCACCCCAAGGGTGTCGATATACGGCAACGAGCGCGAGAGCGCCTCGCCCGAACGATCGCCATCGGCAATGGCGTTGTAGATCACATCCACCTCGGGCAGGGCCTCGAGGATATCCGGCTTGTGATCGAGTGATTCGATCGGCATCTCATAGATCGTCACGTGCTCACGGTCGAGCAGTGCACTGATGTTGTTCGTCCCCTGAAGCACCGAGCCGCGGCTCGCCGGGTTGTAGCGCAAGGTTCCGTTGGCAATCGAGAACAGCTTGAGCACCCGCAGCCGCTCCTCCCCTTTCGAGCGCCGGGTCTCGAACGGCTCCCGTCCCGCGGCAGCGGCCAGGGCCAGTTCCTCGGCTCGCCGACGCCAGCCGATCGCCCCGTAGAGCGCCCCAAGGAGCTTGTTGCGCTCGTAATCGTCCGGGTCCATCGCACGCAGGCGTTCAGCGGCAACCACCGCGGTGCGCGCCTCCTTGGGCTCGGCGGCGGCCATTTGAATCAGTTTGCCCAGCTCCTTGGGCTCATCGGGCTCGAGCAGACACACCTGCTGCTGAACCGTCAGCGCCTCGGCACCACGATCAAGCCTTGAGAGCGCCAGCGCACGGAGCTTGAGCCCCACCAGCGAGGCCGGCTCGACGCGCAGAATTTGATCGGCGCAATTGAGCGCCTTCTCCGGCTTGCCCCCATTGAGCGCCCGCTCGCCCTCGCGTATCACCTGCGCAACCGTGACCTTCTTTCCTTTCTTCGATGGCTGCGCCATCTGCACCTCCTCCGGTTCGTACCCGCCGACCGCGGCAAAAGCGTCGCGGAGCGGTCCGACCGATCCGAAAAACCAGCTGCCTATCGGAAAGAACCCCCAGCCTCTGACGAGACTGGGGGTTCGGTCATCGGCCAAGGGGAAGGCCGAAGCAGCCCTCCCCCAGCCTGACTGAGCGAACCGCTCAGCGGTTCGTCAGTGCATCGCGCTTAGGCGTAGGCTTCACTGAAGTTCTGATCATGCAGATCATCAAGCTCGACGCCAATCAGCTGGATCTCGCCATCGATGACCCGGTCGGTGCCGATATTGAGCCCATCCTCCTGGAACCTGCCCAAGACACCCTCCAGATCGCCATCGACACCTAGGTCTTCTCTCTCTTCGAAGGCAATGAGTACATTTCCTTCGCTATCCTGCAGCTCGTTTTCGCCGCCGTCCCATTGCCAGTTTTCGCCATCAAAATCCGTACCAGCTTCCAGGTTGTCTTCTTGCAGAAAGCCCGCGTCGGCGCCACCCGGACTGAAGGACAGCTCATCGGTCTCATTCTCGTCATCACTACCCGCCGAGAACCCGTGAATGATCACCGTGCCGATATCCGCATCGGACTCCGCTTCATCGTCCGAGTTACCGAACACAAAGTCGAAAGTCCCCTCATCCGACGAGTGTTCCTCAAGGTAGAACTCTTGCACGCCGTTGAACTCATTGTTCTGACGCAGCGCAAGAACCACATCAGCGGTGTCGGCATCGCTCTCACTGCTGCGTTGGAGATAGGCCGTCAGGTCTTGGGCATAGCCGTCCTGACCCAGCTCTCCATCGCGATCCCGGTTATTGAGCCCACTGTCATTGCTGGTGAGATCAACACCCGTCTCGATGCTCTCACCAAGCACAAGGCGGTCAGCATCGCCCTCAAGGGTGAGCTCGTTACCGTTAACCTCCAGACCGCTGGCATCGGCAATCGTCAGCTCGACTTCCTCGTCGGCGCCACGGTCGACCTCGAGGGTGAGACCCGAGGTGTCGATTTCCCCATCAAGGCTATCAACGGTCAGGTCTTCCGTGAGCTCAAAGGTAAGCCTGCCTTCCGCGTCGCTTGTGAGGACCAGCTGCTCGACGGATGCGCCGACAGTGTCGTTCTCGATGGTCAGGTCGTGGGAATCGCTCTCCAAATCCACATCGAGCCGCTCGGTCTGCTCACCCAGGATGACGCGGCCATCGCCGCCCTCCGCGTCAACCCAGGCGCTCAACGCGCCCGACAGACCCGAAGCGTCAAGGACGTCTTCGTCACCGTCATCCAGGGTCAGCCGATCCGAGGAGCCGATCGACAGATCGCCGTTGCCGGTGACTTCCAGAGTGTGCCCGTTCAGATCCAGTTCCGAAGCGTCTTGGATCTCGGTGCCGTCATTGGCGTTGACCGACAGCGAGAAGTCACTCCCCAACTGCGTGGTCGCACCAAACGCCTCGACGACCACACTGCCGGCACCGGCGGTGTTGAGTTCCTCCAGGCCGTCGCCCAGGTCATTGCCGAGATCCAACGACTCGATCGTCAGGTCACCCTGCTCGGCGTTGAGCGTGATCGAGTCGGACAGGCGGGAAGTCGTGCTCTCGTCATCCAGCGTTTGGATGGTCAGACCGTCCTCGTGACGGTTGGTGATCGTCAGATCCTCGCCATCACCCGTCTCGACGGTATCGAGATCCGCAACCGAACCACCGTCCTCAACAATCAGCTCCTGGCTATCAGCGCTATCTGAGAAGCTGACGTCGGTGACGTCGATCTCCGTGTCCTCGACGTTGGCGTTGTCGAGCGTCACGCTCTTAGCGTTGTCGATCTCATCAATCTCCAGCTTGGAGGCCTCGTTCTCGTCGGCATCGAACGCCCCCTCAAAGCGGATCACCAGATCCTCGTTTTGGGCGTTGATGTTGTTGAGATCCAGGTTCTCCGTGCTGGAGGTGCTGACAATGAGCTCCTCGATGTTGTCAGCATTGACGCTGGTGCCAGCAAAGGTGCGATCGCCATCGCCGCTGTTGTCGATGGTCAGGGTCTCGAAGTCGCCCGCGTCATCACTAGCACTGAGCGTACCCATCTCGATGTCCCCGGCGCCGGCGAGCGACAGGGTGTAGCCCTCGACATCGGAGACGTCGGCGAAGGTGATATCGCTATTGAGGTTGATCTCACCGTCTTCAGCAGCCGTGAGGCTCAGATCGCCGATGTCCTGCTCGAAGATGCCGGTGGCACCACCGTCAACGTTGAACTCGCCCTCGCCGGTGTTGTTAATCGCCAACGCCTGACCGGCATTCCCGAGATCAATCTCGTCCGAGATCGTCAGATCCTCGTCCCCGGCGATGACCAACTCAGCCAGCCGATCCGCGCTCAGGCTGTTGAGCTTGCTCGTGCCACCATCTGAAGTCCCCTGCAAGGTCAGCGTCTCGACGCCAGGCATGTTGAGAGCGGGGGCGTTGGTATCGACGATCACCGTACGCTCGCCAGCATCATCGGCGATGGTCACGTAGTCGGAAGGGCCGCCTGCTCCGATCGCCCCGGTCAGCTTGATCTCCGGACCCGCAGCGAGGTTGTTGATCGTAAAGTCGCTACCGACCCCATCGAGCTCAATGGTGTCGATGTCCCCACTGAAGCGGAAGGCATCGATATCCCAGTCTCCGACGTTGTCAAACGTCACCACAGCGTCGTCGACACCCTCGTCCACCACGATGGCGGCACGGTCCGCATCCGACTCGTCCGCGCCCGCGGCGCCATCGAACGCAACCGTCGGCTCGGCCTCGGTCAGCGTGGCGAAGATCGTGGCGAAGTTCGCCTCGGCCAGATCCTCAACAGCGACATCGTTGAGCACCAGCGTGCCCTCGCCGCCCACGTCCGCCAGGTCGATCTCGACATCGGCTTCCGGATCGTCAAACTCGACGAGCGCGTTGCCCTGGTTGTCGTAGAGGATCAGGTCGCTCGTATCGAACTCATCGACATCGGCGATGTCCAGGAAGTCGATCTCATCCGAGTCAGCAAAGCCGTCGACCCGGTTCATGCCCAGATCACCGTCCCCGAAGCGCAGGGAGATGTCACCGGTCCCGTCGGTCAGCCCGAAGTAGTCGTTGCCTTCACCGATCCGGACTTCACCGAAACCATCGCTATTGGTCAGGTACGCCTCGAGGTTGCCGCTGTGCTCGCGGGCATCCAGGACACCATCGTCGAGGTCGAGGTCGCCGTCAGCACCCATGCGGATGTTGCCGGCACCCTCAAGCTCCAGGGTCTCACCGTTCACGTCGAGATCGCTGGCATCCTCGATCTCCAGCCGGGCGCCCTCGTCGACGGTGATCGACCAGGTGTCGCCGAGTTCGGCTTCGTTTGCAGTAAATCCGCTAATCTCGACCAAGCCCGTGCCCGTGACGGTCATGCCGTCCTCGAAGGCATCGGACGTGCCGAGATCGCTGCCATCGTCGGTGCCCAGGTCCAGGTTACCGTCAATGCGGAACGTACCGCCCTCGTCGGTATCGAAGGTCAGCTGCTCTTCGACCTGGCCATCGCTGGTGAACTCGAGATTCCCGATCTCCTGATCGGCGTCACCGCGCAGCTCCAGGGTCAGGTTCTCCAGCTCGTCGTCCGAGAACGTGATATCGCTGCTGTCATCAACGCCGTCCAGGAAGACCGTGTTGTCGATCCGCTCAGCGTTCAGCCCCTGGAAGTCCACATCGCTGAAATCACCGTCGGAGCCGCCAAGGACGCCGACTGCCGTGAAGGACTCGTAGGCCGACAGATCGTAGTTGCCACCGGTTACGCCGAGGGTCTGGAAGTTGGAGATGGCCGCGTCGATATCCAGATCGTGACCGCTATGCTCCTGACCCAGGCCACCGCTGACGGCCAACACGTTGTCGCCGCTGCCACCGTCGAGGTTCAGCTCGGCGTTGAAGGTGTCGACCGACTCGAGCGCCTGGCCGATGTAGAAGACATCGTCGCCCTCACCACCGAGGACCTCGAAGTCGCTGCCGCCAATGGCCTCTTGGGCGTCAAGGGCAACGGTCACACCAGCGGTTGTCGTCGAGGCATCGACGGAACGGACGTTCTCGGCGGAGGTGTCCGTAATATGGATCGCGCCGTCACCGGCGAGTTCCAAGTTCTGCAGCTCATCGCTGGTATCCAGGTCATCAATAGCGACATCGCCGTCGGCCTGGATCGACAGATCCCAGACGCCATCAACGTCCATCTCAGTCAGCGTGTTCACGCTGTCCTCAAGCGCGGTGACGCTCATCTGACCGGCCGGATTGCCAACCATCAGCTCCGCACCGTCGCCGCGCACGCCGTCGAGGACCACGTCCATCGAGTCGTCACGGCCATAGACGCCGTCGTCGAACTCGACGCTGTAGTCAGCGCCCTCACGCACCTCGTGCATGCCAACAACCGCCTCTTCCTGGACGTCGTTGACATCAAGATCTTGCGTGGACTCGTTGCTCCAGATCTGCTCGGCACCGGAGGTGTTGGACAGGCTGATTTCTTGGTCCGCATCCAGGCTCTGGAAGTTCAGGATTTGAACATCGGTCAGATTCGGGGTGGTCTCATCGCTCTGGGACTGACCGACCGCGTTGCCGTTGATCTGCGCATAGAGGCTGTTCTCGCCACCGCGGCCGTTGATCGAGTCGTTGCTCGTCAGGGTCTGCTTGTCGCCGTCAAAGGCGTCAGCATCCAGCTCGGCGATGAACGTGTTGTTCGCGCTGGTGCCGATCATGGTGTTCGCGCCGGCATCCAGGTACTGCGTCGCGCCACCAACGCCGTCCACCGGGTAGATCTTGTTAAGGTCACCGCCGTGCTTAAGCAGCTCCTGCGCGTCATCCGTCGACTCGGCCTCCTGGAGCAGCTCGTTGGCCGCACGCTCACGGAAGGCAATCACCTCCTCGTCCGTGTTCAGACCCTCGTTGCCCTGCGCGGCCTGGTAGAGCATCTCGCCGAGAAGCTCCTCGCGGCTCAGGCCATTGTCCAGCTGACCCTGCCAGTACTCGATCCGCGCCTCGGCCTCGTGCAGGTTGGTCGTATCCCCCGCCTCGGCCTCCTCGACACTGAGCTCACCACGGACCGCGTAGGCGGCCAGGATCAGGTCGCGATCATCCTCGATCTCACTGGCCGCACCCCACGTCGGGAACGACACGTCCATCCACAGACCGTCTACACTCTCGAAGTCTTCTCGACTCATCATGCTCTCCTTTTGGAGTTCCTAAGTCCCCTTTGATCCAGTCGCCAGTCCGGTTGCCTGCGCACCCCCAAGGGGTAAGGAGCTTGCGTGACGCTCAGACTGTTCAACCGGCAAAGCTCTCTAACTCGTTGTTGGCCTTGGCCAAGTCCTTCGTCCGGCTCCGGCCTCGGGTCGGGCGAGCTTCAGTCACCCTGAACTCGGCGCCCATGCCGACTTTGGTTAGGCCGGGACCGGACCAAATTCGTTTACGCAACGGGGTTCTTTCGCATTAACCCTGTATTGGTGAACGTCACCATATCAGTCAGGGTTAGGCGGAGGTGACAACGCAGGAGAGACGAGTTCACATTACGATGTTGGTGTTTTATTAACGCAACACCAAGGATGAGGAGTGTTCAACAAAAACGACACTGCAGTTTAGGCAGGTGGACAACACGGCCGGTGGGCGACCAGTTGTCACGCATGTCGCTCTGTCTGATTTTTTAGACGACTCAAGAGGGGGGTGTTCCACGCTATGCCAAGCTTTGCGTAGAGTGCGCGACCAAGGACATTGTCACGCGCACGCTGCGGGTATAGCCGCGCTGACTAGCCAAGGAGGCCCCCTCTTGACCGAGCAGCTGGAGCAGTTTGTCCGCCGGCATGCACAGAAGCAGCGTCTTTCGCTGACGGAGCTAGCGCAGCGTGCCGGCATGAGCCGCCAATCGCTATACGGGCTGTGGCAGAGCGAGCGCCACCCGAATCTCAGCAAAATGATCGAGCTCGCCGAGGCGCTTCGGGTCCATCCTCTGCGGCTCCTCGAACACTACTTCGCCGCCTCCCTGCCGCTCCGGAACGTTCAGAACGGTTTAGCTGACGTTAGCTTCGGCGAAGACCGCACTTACTTGCTTGAAGCTTTATTAATAAACGCAAACGAAGCGATTATCGGGTTTAATCATCAGCGGCAAATCGTTGTGTACAACACGAGAGCGGAAGCCCTCCTGCGCACCCCTGCGCAAAGGGCGCGCCGTGCGCCCGTCGATTCCATCCTCCCCACGGAAGCCGTGCAACGTCTCTTTGAACGAACACAGGGCGCTCCCGCCAGCCGGCAAAATGGCAACGGAAATTCAGGGGGTCCTTTATACCTGCAGGTCCGCTGCGGGGACGATGGGACCCGTTGCACACTGACCGCCCGGGTTACCGAACTGCAGCTTGAGGACGGGCAGCTTACGCTGCTTTGGATCAATCCTGCCGAGGCTCACGATTCAGCGCCCGAGGCGCGGCCCCACCCCATCGCGCAAGGGGACAGAACGCTGTCGCGTGAGCCTCAGACCGGCCTTCCTGCCTCCGACCAGGTCGATGAGTTGCTTCGACGCGGTGCGGTCTTCGCGAATTGGCTCGATACGCACATGGCGCTGGTCATCCTGGACTTTGAGGCGCTGCGCCTGGCGGCGGACACCCTTGGCCAGGATGTCTGCAAGCAGGTGCTCCGTGCAGCGGCCGACGCCCTCCGGGGGAGCCTGCGCCACACCGACCGCATTGCCCTCGCCGACGACCATGCGCTGGCCATTATCCTGCCAGGGCTTACCGAGCAGTCCGACGCGCGGGCGATGGTGGACCGCCTCCGACAGGCGATCACCCACTCCCGCAAGGCCAACCAATTCCACGTCGATATGACCCCAAGAGCCGGTATCGCCCTGTTCCCGGATGATGGCCAATCGCCTGAGGTCCTGCGTCATCTGGCGTGGGCTGCGCTGGAAGCGGCCGGGCGCCAGGGCGAGATGACACGACTTGTTGATCGGCCCCTCGTCAATGGTGTGTCGGAACAGGTCGCACTGCTTCGGGATCTACAAACAGCGCTGCACAACCGTGAGCTCGAACTGCGCTACGAGCCTATCCACGAGCTCAATGGTGGACGCTGCGTGGCCCTTGAGGCGCTGGTGTGCTGGACCCATCCCGAGCAGGGTTTCATCGACACACCCCGCCTACTGGAGACGGCGGGCCAGGCAGGGCTGTTGGGTGAACTCGAGGCCTGGACCGTGGATCAGGTATTCCGCGATCTCCAGACGCTGGCGGGGGGGCGAACCCACTGGCCTCGGGTCGCCATAAACGTCACCGCCGAAGGCATCCTTCACGACGCTCTGGAGCCGGATCGCCTGCGCCAAGCATTGAACAGTATCAAGGCGCCCCGGGGGACACTTGAACTGGAGGTCGCCGAGTGCGAGCTTTCTAAGACGGATACGGCCTTGACCCGTCGCATGGCCGATCTGCGCAGCCACGGCATTCATGTGGCGATCGACCATTTTGGACACGGCCACGCCCCGCTGTTTGGCATGCCGGACCTTCCGGCCGACCGGCTCAAGGTCCCGTGCCCCGCGCTGGGCACCCGGGGCACGGTGGATCAGGTCGGCCTTACCTCCATCGTGGCGAGGCTGGCGGTGCAGTCACGTTTTATGCTCAGCGCGACTGGCGTGGATTCGCAACAGGCCGTGACACAGCTACACAATCTCGGGTTTGATGAGGCCCAGGGCCCCTATTTCTCTGCCCCGATGCCAGCCGGTGACCTGCCCGCTTATCTCTCCGGCGCGGCTTTGACCAACAACTAGCCGGTTGTTGGGGCCGCTTGCGCGGCGTGCCGACAACCACCGCACCCCTTAGGATCCGCGAAAGAGTTGATCCAAGGCGACAATATCTTCGCCGCTTAGATGCCCCGCCGCGCGCCGGAGCTGCAGGGTGTCTAGCAGGTACTGGTGACGCGCCTCGGCCAGGTTGCGCCGCGACTCGAAGAGCTCGCGCTGGGCCTCAAGCAGGTCGGTCACGTCCCGGGTCCCGGCTTCCACTTCGTCCTGCATCGCCTGCACGGTCCGCTCGCCGGAGCGCACCGCCACTTGGTAGGCCTCGATCTCGCTGCGCCCGCTCCGGATCCCCTGGAAGGCGCTGCGCGCCTCGCTGCGCACCCCGCGGCGGACCTGCTCGACCTGCTCGCGCTGGCGTTCGTGCCGGCGCTCCGCGCCACGGGCCCGGGCGTTGATGGAACCACCCTCGAACAGCGGCATCTGGACCTGGACGCCGACGTATAGGTCATCCAACTGGCGGGCATTTTGCTCGGCCTGATCGGCAGCATCCATATCTACCTCGGCGGCATCATCAAACCGCGTGTATCCACCCACCAGATCGACGGTCGGGTAGCGCTGGGCCGAGGCCGCCCGCGCCTGCCGCCCTTCCGCTGCCAGTTCGGCGCGGGCGGCGATCAGCTCCGGGTTGCCGGCATAGGCGTGCTCCAGCCAGATGTCCAACTCGGGCGGGTCGAGCGGTGGCAGCTCGGCGTCCGGGCGCAGCGTGGCCAGGTTGTAGTGGCGGCGGTCGGTGAGTTCGGCGAGCTGCTCGTGCGCGACCTCCAACTCCCCCTCGGCACGGATGAGTGCCGCCCGGACGTTGTCGTAACGGGCCCGCGCCTGCTCGTACTCGCTGGTGGCGATCTCGCGGGCCTCATGCAACGCTTCGGCCTGGCGCAGACTGGCCTGCACCGCTTCCAGCTCGCGCTGCTGGAGTTCGACGTTGGTCTGGGCGTCGAGGACGCCGAGGTAGGCCTCGGCCACGCGATGAATCAAATCCTGGCGGCGCGCCTCCAGCTCGGCCTGCCCGGCGTCGGCGCTGCGCTGGCTGCCCTGCCACTCGTGCCAGGCCGGCAGATCGAACAGCGGCTGGCTGAGGTTAAGCATGTACTGTTCTTGGGTAAAGGTACGGGAGAATTCCGTCTCCACAGCCGGGCTCCCTTCCACCTGCGCCCGCTCTTCGTCCCGATCAGTGTAGCGGACCTCGGCACTGATCCGCGCACTCGGCAGCAGCGCCCCGAGTGCCGCGCGCCGGTCCTCAAGCAGGGCCTCGTACTCCAGGTGCTGCCCGCGCAGCTCCGGGTCCGCCTGCTCGGCCTGGCGGTAGATGTCGAGCAGGCTCTCGGCCGACTCGCCGGCGCTGGCCCCCATCGGTCCGGAGAACCCGACGAACGCCGCCAGCGCGACCATGCCCTTGCGCAGCCGTACCGGCATGCTCAATCCTCCCGGAACGAGCGCGCGATGGCGTCGGTGATCGGCTTGGCCAGGTACTGCAGCGGCGTCCGCTCACCGGTATTGATCATCACGTCCGCCGGCATACCCGGGCGCAGGTCCGCATCGCCGAGTTTCGCCAGTTCCTCGTCCTCGACCACGGCGCGGACCTTGTAGTACGGCTCCTGGTCCTCCTCCTCGATACGATCCGCCGAGACGAAGGTCACCTCGCCCTCGATCACCGGCGTGCGGCGGAAGCTGAAGGCGGTAAAACGCACGTCCGCGGTCATCCCCGGGTGGACGTTGTCCACGTCCTGTGGCCGAACCTCACCCTCCAGCACCAGGGGCTCACCCTCAGGCACCAGGTCCAGCACCGGCTCGCCGCCCTGGATGACGGCGCGCTCGGCGTGGACCTGCATGTTCACCACCTCGCCGCCGACCGGGGCGCGGATCTGCTTGCGCGCCAGGGTGTCCTCCAACGCGCGCAGCTCCTCCTCAAGCTCATCGACCTGGTCCGAGGCCTCGCCAAGATCGGCGGCCACCTCGCGCTGGAATTCCCGCTGCGTCTGGATCATCTGCAGCTGCGCCTCGCCGATCTCGATCCGCGAGGCGGCAATGGAGGCGCGCAGCTCGCCGGCCTCGCCCTCGAGGCCGGCGAGTTCGCGTTCGAGCGGGCGCAGCTCGGAGCTGGGGATCGCCTCGCGCTCGACGAGCTCCTCCTTGGTCTCGATCTCCTCTTCGAGCGAGTCGATGCTGCGCAGCTTGGCCTCACGCTGCGCCTCCATGCCCTCGATGCGCTCGCCGAGTTCATCGATGCGCTGCTCGAGGACCTCGATCTCGCCGTGCAGGGCGTCGCGCCGGGTCTCGAACTGCCGCGCCTGCATGCGCCGTACGCGCTCGATGGCCTCGCTCTGCTCGGCGCTCTCCTCAACCTGCTCAGGGAAGGCGAGCTCCTCTTCGCCCTCGAGCTCCGCCTCGAGCCGGGCCTGGCGGGCCAGCGTGGAAACGTAGCGGTGCCAGGTCATCAGGTACTCCGCCCGCGCCTGGGTCTCGTCGAGCTGGATGAGCAGGTCACCACGCTCGACCACATCACCATCGCGCACGTGCAGCCGCTCGACGATGCCGCCCTCCAGGTGCTGCACCGTCTGCCGGTACGAGTCAACGGTGACCGTCCCCGGGGCAACCACGGCGCCGTCGATCTTGGCCGTGGCCGCCCAGCCCCCGACACCGAAGAAGGCCACAAGGATCACCCCCAGACCGAACATCCGCGGGAAGCGGTCGTTGGTGGGCGGCGGGCCGGCAGTGCTGCCGCCGCTGCCGCTGGCCGGCTGGAGTTCGCCTTCCCGGGGCTCGGCGCGCTCGACCACCTCTCCCTCGCGTGTGGAGTCGGCGTTGCCGTCGTCCCGACGGGCTGGATGGTCGCCGCGCTCCGGGTTTTCGTCTTCGGATCTGCGTTCCGTCATGTCTGAGAACCTCAGGCGCTGCTCGCGCGGGTCAGGCGGTTGAGGACATCTTGGCGCGAGCCGAGGGTGGCGACCTTGCCGTCACGCAGGACCAGAACCTGCTCCACGGCGCTGAGAATGGCCGCACGGTGGGCGATGAGCACCACGGTGCAGCCGTCCTCGCGCAGCTTGCGGATGGTGTCGACGAGCGCCTCGTCGCCGGCCTGGTCCAGGTTGGAGTTGGGCTCGTCGAGGACGACGATGCGCGGGTTGCCGTAGACCGCCCGGGCCAGGGCCACGCGCTGGCGCTGCCCGGCGGACAGCGCCCCGCTGCTGATGCCGATGCGCGTGTCGTAGCCTTCGGGCAGGCGCAGGATCATCTCGTGCAGGCCGGTCTTGCGCGCCGCCTCGACCACCTTGCGCGAATCCACCTCGCCGAAGCGGGCGATGTTCTCGGCCACGGTGCCGTCGAAGAGCTCCACGTCCTGCGGGAGATAGCCGATGTGGGCGCCGATCTGCTCGCGGTTCCAGTGCTCGATCTCGGCCCCATCGATGCGCACCGTGCCCGCGTAGCTCGGCCAGACGCCGACCAGGGCGCGCGCGAGCGTCGACTTGCCGGCGGCACTCGGGCCGATGACGCCCAGCGTATCCCCGGGGTTGAGCTCCAGATCCACGCCGCGCAGGGCCGGGGTGCGGCTGCCCGGCGGGACCACCACCAGGTTCTCGGCCGTCAGTCGGCCCTGTGGCTCAGGCAGCTCCATGTGCTCGCCGCGCTGCGGCGTGCTCTGCAGCACGTCCTCGAGACGGCTCCAGGCGCTGCGGGCACCGATGAATCCGCGCCAGGCGTGCATGGCCTGATCCACCGGCGCCAGGGCGCGGGCCATGATGATCGAGGCGGCGATCATGACACCGGGGGTGATGACCTGCTCCACCGCCAGGTAGGCGCCAAGGGCCAGGATGCCGACCTGGGCGATCAGGCGCAGCGACTTGGAGGCGGAGGTGAGATTGGCGGAGCGATCCGAGGCCACCGCCTGGAGACTGAGCACGTCGTTATGCATGGCGCGCCAGCGCTGGCGCAGCCGCCCGGTCATGCCCATGGCCTCGAGGACCTCGGCATTACGCAGGTTGGTGTTAGTGAAATCCGTCTCGCGGTTGTACTGCGCGTTCGCCGCACCCAGCGGCTGGCGTGTAATGACTTCGTTGATGTAGGCGAGGGCGAATAAGATCACCGCCGCCACCGTGGCGAAGATCCCCAGCCACGGGTGGAGCAGGAAGATCACCAGCAGGAATAGCGGCGTCCAGGGCGCATCGAAGAAGGCGAAGACCCCCTGCCCGGTCATGAACTGCCGGAGCGTGGTCAGATCCTGCAACGGCTGCGCGTTGGCGCTGTCCGGCCGGCGCAGCGCGCGGAAGAAGGTGGCATCGAAGAGCCGGTTGCTGAGCATCTCATCGAGCCGCCCGCCGGCCCGCACCAGCACGCGGTTACGCGACCACTCGAGCAGGCCGAGGACGATGAGCAGCCCCACCGCCACCACCAGTAGCATGACCAGCGTCTCGACACTGCCGCTGGAGAGCACCCGATCGAACATCTGCAGCATGAACATCGGGGGCACGAGCATGAGCAGGTTGATGAAGAAGCTGAAGGCGGCCACCGCGATGATGGCCTGCTTGAGCTGGCCCATGCACTGGCGCAATTCTCCTTGCCCATCAGTGCCACTGCCACCTTTCACCCGTTTCGGTTCAGCCATGGGATCTATCCAGAAATCAGGGCCTTGTTTAGAGTGCGAACGTTCCCTTTGCACGAGCAAGGACAAAGCGCTGGAGTCTAGCATGCCTTATCGCACGCCCGAAAACGCAGGCTTGGAATCAGGGTCAGTGCGCCTAAGTGGCCAGGTATGCGCGGGCCGAGGGCTGGCCAGTCAGCACCTTGCCACCGCCCCGCAGGAACTGGAGCACTGGCTGGGCGCGCCTCCGGTCGCCGGGACGCTCAACCTGGTCACCAACCGTCCATACCGCCTGAACACAAAGACCGCCAAAGTGTTCGATGAGGACCACAAGATGGTCTGGCCGGCTCGGGCGGGCGATAGCCCCGTGCTCGTCTACCGCTGGCCAGGCTGTCCCCTGCATGTCTTTGAACTCATCAGCCCGGTGCGCCTGCGCGATGCGCTTGGGCTGGCCGATGGCGACCGATTGCAAGTCCATCTCCCCGCCGGGCACCTGGCTCGGGTCTCGGCCAGCGCCTGGGTCGTCTGGGCCCTCCTCTGGGGGCTGCGTACGGGCCGCTATTACCGCAGCCTGGGCAGCTATCCTGCTCTAGCCGAGGGGTTGGGCTTGCGTCTGGGAGCCAGCCAGTAGGGCGGCCAGGGCATCTGGACTTAGCTGGGCTGGCGACCCGCTTTCCAAAGCAGGTAGAGCAGGAGGAGCCGCGAAAGATCGACGCACTTGAGAAGCCGCTCTGTGATCGTCATGTGTCCGCGATAGAACCAGAAGTAGAGTGCCTCACCACGAAGGATGTTGGGCGCATCGCTCAGCCTGGCCCCAGGGTGGGAGCAGGCCTGCGCCACCGCCCGCGCGTCCACCTCGATCCGCTCCCCGGCTTGGTGAAGGGTCCAAAGGAACGCCGAGTCCTCTGCGCTGGGCAGCCGCGCATCAAAACCACCGACCCGCAGAAATACCTCACGGCGCACCGCGAAATTGATCGAGCCGATCCCAATCCGGTACAGCGCCTGGTGGGCGCGCCGAGGATCGAAGAGCTTCTCGCGGATGAGCGCACCGCGACGGTCCAAGATCTGCAACCGACCCATGTGGGCCGCGGCACCGGGGGTGCCTTGGATGGCAGCGGCCAACTTTTCCAGATAGTCGGGTGCCCAGCGATCGTCGTCATCCAAGAAGACCAGCCAATCCCCCCCGGCCGCAGTAGCACCGATATTACGGGCCTGGGCAGCCCCACAGCGCACGGGCGCGCGAAGAACGCGCAGGGGGAGGGTACTCCCTGCGACCGAAGCCGGCTCACGACCATTATCGACAACCAGCACCTCATCAGGCGGCCGTGTCTGCTGGGCGAGATCAGACAAAGCCCGCGCCAAGAGAGAGGAGCGGTCACAGGTCGGCACGATCACGGAAATCACGAGGCAGCCCCCCTCTTACCTAGCCGACCCAACGGCCACCTGTGTATCGGCTCGATGCATGGCCCGGTAAAGCGCGTGAGCGTAGAGCGCCAACAGCACCATCTCACTGATGATGGTCGCCAACACTGCCCCTGAAACCCCCATAAGAGGAATCCACCATAGGTTGAGCAGCACGTTGAGCACCGCCACTGCCAGCTGTGCCCTCACCTTGTAGCGAATCCCGGCGGGAGTGACCAGAAAGGCACTGATGGTGCCGGCGAACAACCGAAAAGGCACAGCCCAAGCGAGCGCGGCCAGAAGGGGGACCGTCCCCTGATACGCATCACCAAAGGCCAGCATCACCCCGTACTCGGCACCGACCACAAGGGCGACGGTCGCCACCACTGCGTAGGGTGCCACGCCGACCAGCGCCTGGGGGACCCGTTGGCTGATCTGGCCCGGCTGTTCCCACCAATGGTAGATCCGCGCCAGGAGGAAGCGCTGAAAAAAAGCCTGCTGCGGCAAATAGACCGCGGCCAGAAAGAGCAACGCCACCGAGTATAAGCCAGCCGCTTCGGTACCGAGTATTGCCGCTAGCATGACCACATCGATCTGGTAGTAGACCAGGAACAAAGTGGCGCTAACCGCAAAGGGCAGCCCCTCGGCCAACCGATCCCGCAAACCCAATCCGCTTGGGCTCGCTGCCCTTGGGGGCTGGTCCACAAGCAATCTCGCGCGATAACTCAGGAGGACCCACAGCGATACCCCACCCACCAGCAGGCCGGCCAAGGCGAAAAAACCCAAAAACACCACGAATGAGCTACCCAGCAGCACTGCTGCGCCGATTGCCGCCAGGCGAGCGATGGGAGCCAGCAGCGACCAGCCAGCAACGGCCAGATCCCGCTGCCTTGCCTGAAAAATGGCCAGGGCAACAGGGTGTATTGCCATGGCCGGTAGCCAGGCACCAACCAGCAACGTCAGGAACACGTCAACGTCGTAAACCGCCGCCCCCAGGAGCATCAGCACGGGCAGGAGCGCGAGACACAGCACCGGGATAAGCCGACAGGACAGCCCGAGTGTCTGATACAGATCCTCCCCGGCACCCCGAGCCGAATAACGGAGGAGGAGTCGATCCATACCCAGGGACACGAGCGGGACGATCAGCGCGAAGGTCGCCATAAGAGTGGCAAACTGACCGTAGTCCTGCGGGCCGAAGGTTCGTCCGATCAAGACGAGAGCGACAAAACCGAGCCCGGCGCCGCCCGCGACGGCCGCTACCACCATCAGCGCTCTCACGCCATCTGTTAGTCTGCGACCGAAAAACATCAGGCCCACCGCCCATGAACGATGCTCAACACGACCCGGCTGTGCTAGCCGACGGATCGTTACCCATTACCGTCGCCATTCCCTGCTTCAATTGCACCCGTACGATCGAGCGCGCCCTTGCCTCAGTCGCAGCGCAGACCCAGAAACCGGCGGAGGTCGTGATTGTAGATGATGCCAGTACGGACGGCTCTTGGGAGACCCTGGGAGCGCTCCAGCGGCGGTGCAGCGGACTACCGATCCGCTTGCAGAAAATGCCGGTGAACCGGGGCCCGGCGAGTACGCGCAACGTGGCATGGGATCTGGCCACTCAGCCTTACATTGCGTTCCTCGATGCCGATGACAGCTGGCACCCGCGCAAGCTGGAGATCCAGCACAGCTTCATGCGCAGCCGCCCTGACGCAATGCTCACCGGGCACCGACTCCTCTATCCCGGCGAACCGCCCCCGGCCGGGCCCCCGGGCCCTATCACGGCGCGGCGCGTCGGTCCGCACCATCTGCTGTTCCGCAATTGCCTGCAACCTCCATCGTTGATGATTGCCGCGCACGCACCCTACCGCTTCCCTTCAGGACGCTACCACGATGAAGACTCTCTGATGGTGCTGCGTATGGCCAGCGACCGTCAGCTTCTTTATGCTCTCGACGCGCCGCTTGGATTCACGCACAAACCGAGATTCGGCGAAGGTGGCCTACGCGGCGATCTTGGCGCGATGCACGACGGACAGTTGGATACCCTGCGCGCGCTCTATCGCGAACGACGACTCTCCCTGCCAACCACCGTGCTGGCAGGCCTATGGTTCCGGGCCAAACATCTGCGCCGGCGGGCTCTCCACGGCTTACGAGGGTAGAATGCGCGTGCTCTACTGTCTGACCCGATCAGAAACGATCGGTGGCTACCATGTCCATGTCCTCGACCTAGCGCGTTGGATGCGGGAGAAGGGCGCCGATGTTCATGTCATTGTCGGCGGGACAGGCCCTTTTTGTGATCAGCTCAGCGAAGCGGGTATCCCCTGGACATCCGTCGCTAACCTGCGCCGCGATATCGATCCAGTCCGGGATATCGCTGCAACCTGGGCCCTTGTCCGGATCCTGCGCCGCCTCCGCCCCGACCTGGTCTCATTGCACTCTTCCAAGGCCGGCGTTCTTGGACGTTTGGCCCGGCTGGCATCACCCCACCCCGTCGTATTCACCGCCCACGGCTGGTCGTTCACCACGGGCATTCCCCGGCGCCAAGCCCGCGGTTTCCGGCAGGTGGAACGCCTGGCAGCGCCGTTGGCAAACCGCATTATCACCGTCTCGGAGTATGACCGGCAGCTGGCCCTGTGGCACCGAATAACCCAGCGCTGGCGCCTCGTTACAGTCCGCAACGGCACGCAAACCAATCATCGCGTCAGCATCACCCAGCACGGCGTCGACACCCCGCTCATCGTCTGTGTGGCACGACTCGAACCGCAAAAGGATCATCAGCGACTGCTTGAGGCTCTCGGGCGGCTTCGGGATCGACCGTGGAGGCTGGAGCTAATTGGCGATGGCCCGCTTCAAGGGGTGCTGGAAGCCAAAGCCTCAGCTCTTGGGATTCGGGAGCGCGTGACCTTTGCCGGCCTATGCGACGGCGTTGAGGAGCGCCTGGCGCGCGCCCAGCTTTTCGCTCTGCCCTCCCACTGGGAGGGGCTGCCGATCAGTGTCCTCGAAGCGATGAGTGTAGGCCTCCCCGTACTGGCCTCCGATGTCGGCGGCACCGCCGAGGCCGTTTGCCATGGGGAAACCGGCTACCTGATCCCCCCTGGCGACACCGACGGTTGGACGGCGTCGCTGCAGCGACTCCTCGCGTCGGCAGAACGACGGGTCTATCTCGGGGAGAATGGGCGTGAGCGACACCGAGACGCATTTACATTGGAGCGCATGGGCTGCGAAACCGCTGAGGTCTACCAGTCTGTAGTCTCCACTGCGAGCAGTAATAAGAGGTTGGCACGCGCCCGTTGACGCTCGAGCACCAATGCCTGCCCTGGAACGCATCAAGGATTCCTATGCCCCCTTTGAGCACCAAGAGCAAAGCAACCGCAGAGGATGCCATCCCTTTCTCGCGCCCGGATCTGGGCGAACCAGAGGAGGCGGCCGTCCTCCGCTGCCTGCGCTCGGGCTGGTTAACCACCGGCCCGGAGACCGCCGAGCTGGAGCGCCGCTTTGCCGAGGCGGTCGGCGTGCACCACGCAGTCGCGGTCTCTTCGTGCACGGCGGCGATGCATCTGGCGCTGGAAGGGCTAGGTGTTGGCCCCGGGGATCGGGTCATCACCAGCGTGCTCACCTTCACGGCAACCGCGGAGGCCATCCGCCTCTGCGGGGCTGAACCGCTCCTGGTGGACGTCGCGCCCGAGACCTTGGACCTCGACGTCACTGAAGTCGAACGACACCTCTCGGCCGACCCGCGCATCCGCGCCATCCTCCCGGTCCACTACGCGGGGCAAGCGTGCCGGATGGACCAGCTCCTGGAGCTGGCCTCCCGCTACGACGTCCGCATCGTCGAGGATGCCGCCCACGCGTTCCCTGCCCGCTTTCAGGGGCGCTGCGTTGGCTCGCTCGGGGACGCGACCGCGTTCAGCCTGTACGCCAACAAACCGCTGACCACCGGTGAGGGCGGACTGCTGACCACGAACAACGAGGCGCTGGCCCAGTGGGCCCGGCGCGCCCGGCTGCACGGCATCGAGCGCACCGCGAGCACCGAGCAGGGTCAAACTCGGTGGCGTTACGAGGTCACCGACGCGGGCTACAAGTACAACCTCCCGGATCTGGCCGCTGCACTGGCGCGCCCCCAGCTCGAGCGCGCGGCCCAAGCGCGTGCGCGGCGCGAGGCCATCGCCGACTATTACAGCAAGCAGCTTGCGGGCTTGCCTTTAAGTCTGCCGGCTGTCCGGGACAGCGCATCCGACCACTCCTGGCACCTCTTCCCTGTGCAGCTGGACCTCGAGGCGTTAAATCTCAGTCGGGATGGCTTCATCGACGCACTGGCCGAGCGGGGGATCGGGGCCAGCGTCCATTTCATCCCCCTCCATCGGCACCGCTATTGGCGAGAATCCCTTGGCCTGCGTACCGAGGACTTCCCCGTGGCTGAAGCGGCCGGACAGCGCCTGGTGAGTCTGCCGATCTATCCGGGGCTCACCGATGCCCAGGTCGAGCGCGTCGCCGACACCGTCGCCACGCTGTCGCGCGCGCACCGCCGATGAGTGAGCCCGGCGGGTGGCGTCTTTTCGAATCTGCGATCTCGGCCGTAGCCATCGTGCTGCTGCTGCCGCTCTTTCTGGTGCTGGCGGCAGCCATACGCCTGGACTCAGCGGGTCCGGTCCTCTATCACCAACGACGCGTGGGCCAGCACGGCGAGCTTTTCTGGATCTGGAAACTGCGGACCATGACCGCGGATGCCGAGCACCGCGGCCCCTCAATCACACGCGGCGGGGATGCGCGGATTACCCGCATCGGACGCCTCTTGCGCCGCTACAAGCTCGACGAGCTGCCGCAGCTGGTGAACGTCCTGCGCGGTGAGATGAGCCTGATCGGTCCACGGCCCGAGGTGCCGGAGTACGTGGCCCTCTATACCGAGGATCAGCGCCGGGTGCTTGAGGACCGGCCCGGGATCACGGACCCGGCCTCCGTGGCCTTCGCGGATGAGGAGCAGCGCCTGGCGGAGGCGGAGGATCCGGAGCAGTTCTACCGCGAGGTGATCCTGCCGGAGAAGCTGCACCTCTATCTGGCCTATCGCGGCCGGCGCAGCTGGCGCAGCGACCTTGGCTTGCTACTAAGAACCCTGGGGGTTCTGGCTGCACGGCGAGGCCGGCAGGGGGTCAGCCGGGCGCAGCGCCCAGGCGGGTAACACTGCGGCCCGCCCATCTGGCCGGGGGCAGCTTTGTATGCTGTTACCCCCGGCCGCTCAACGGCGCTCGCCGCGCCTCTTCACGCCGGCGCGAAGACGTCGCACCAGCCGTCGCCGTTGACCAGGACGTCGGCGAAATCCGGGTGGGAGCATTCGCCGTAGCCGTCCTCGACCTCCCCCTCCCAGAACCGGCAGTCGGCGCACCGCTGCCCGGACTCGTAACGGGCGTGGTCCTCCGCATCTGCCGCATCGCTCACATAGTCGTGGGCGTGGCCATCGTCGGCCTGCGGCATGGCGGTGGCCGTGCGCTGGTGCACCAGCGCACTGAGCGGGATGGCGGCGGCCGCCAGCGTCGCAGCCTGCAGCAGCCGGCGGCGGTTGGGATCGATGGCGTCAACCATCTTCTTCTCCTCCATGGCTCTCTCTCCCCGTCGTGTCGCACTACACCCGTGCGCAGTCAGGTCGGTCAGAAGGTGTACCCCACCGAGCCGACCACCATGTGGGCCGTGTAGTCGTAGTTGTCGCGGCCCATGAGCACGTAGTCGTCCATCTCATCCACCGGACCGGGCCCGAAGCCCAAGGCCCAGTCGTCCTCCTCGAAGCGCTGGCCCAGGTAGGCCAGGCGATAGTGGAACTGCTCCGAGGCCCGATACTTGCCGTAGAGTTCCAGCTGTGTGAGCCGGGTGGTCAGCGTCGGGTAGTCGGTGTCCTGGGCGCGATCGAAACCGATGTCGACATCGGTGCTGGCGTAGAGCACCTCCGCGCCCAGGGACCAACGCTCGTCCTCGGTGACGGTGGCCTCCGTCCCCAGCCCGACGGTCAGCGTCTCCTCGTCCTGGAGCAGGCTGCGCTGCTCGCCGGCGAGCTGCCGCTCCCCGTCGTCCCAGGTGACGAAGCCGTAACCGGTCCACTGCTCGGTGGGGAAATAGTCCAGGGACAATGTGTAGGAAGCGCGATTGCGCTCCTGCAGCCCCATATCCGAGTCGGTGAAGTCGTCCTCGCTGTAGGTCAACTCCGCGCCCAGGGCCAGCTCGGGGATCACGCTGTAGGTGCCGCTGACACCCAACTGGGTCTGTTCCAACTCGGCCAGGTGGTAGACCTCCGCGGGCAGGATGGTGCCTGCCTCGGACGCCGGACCGACGTACTCGGCACCTTCGCGGTAGAGCCTGCTGGCGAACACGGTCCCCTCCAGCTGGGGGGTGATCCGGCTGCGAAGCCGCGTGCGGAAGGTATCGTCCCGGGTGCTGCCGTCGGTGAAGTCGCGGTCGGTGTAACGGTGCTCGTAGCCCAGGACCAGGTTGGAGCGCGCCGGCAGACGGATATCGGCGTCGACGTCGGCGATGTGCCGCGTCCAGCCGTGGGGCCGCGTCCGGTCTTCCAGATCATCCTCCGGGAAGTACTGCGGCGTGCGGTTGTCCCGGTCGTCATAGCGGTAGCTGCCGCGCACTTGCAGACGCGGATGGAAGCGGTGCGTCCCGCGCAGGGTGGCCCGGGTGGTGTCGATGCGCCCATCCAGCGAAGAGGGTAGGTCGTCGTCGTCTTCAACGAAGCGTTCATCCTGCAGCGCGCGGCCCAGCTGCAGGTCGGCGCTGACGTTCGTCCCCGGCTGGATGGCGTAGGCGCCGGAGGCGAAGACCTGGTGGTAGAGGTTGTCGGGCTCGCGGAACACCTCACCGAACTCGCCGGGATCGTCCGGATCCTCCACGGTCAGGCGTTCGTCCGCCAGCTGCTGGAAGCTGGAGAGGTGGTAACCAACGCGCCCCTGAAACTGATCTCCGGTGTACTCCAGTCCCAAGGTGTACTGATCAGTCCGTTGATCAATGGGGACCGGTATCTCTACCCGCTCGGACACATTCACCCGCCCGTACCGATACCCATCCGTCTCCTCCCGACTGAACGAGAAGTTCACCTTCCATTCGTCGTCCAGGTGGCGCAGGGCATCAAAGGCTAAGCGCTCGCGGTGGCGCTCCACTTTCCAGTCGCGCAGCCGTTCCGGGCTGTCCTCGAAATCCTGGTTGCCCTGCCAGCCCTCCGGCAGCGAGAGCCGGTCGGTGCCGTCGCTGCGCAGGGGGCTCTGCACGTCGCGGTCGTAGAAGCGCGGGCGTTCGTCGTACTCCAGGGAGAGCCCGTAGGTCCCCTGGACGCCGTAGCGGCCGCGCAGGCGGCGG
The DNA here is from genome assembly GCF_022228055.1 of Halorhodospira sp. 9621. NCBI lineage: Bacteria > Pseudomonadati > Pseudomonadota > Gammaproteobacteria > Chromatiales > Ectothiorhodospiraceae > Halorhodospira > Halorhodospira sp. 9621. The sequence goes on along the minus strand of NZ_JAJNRD010000008.1, from coordinate 66,337 downwards.
GAGTCGAGCCCGAGGTCCCGCCCCTCCAGACGGCCGTAGCGGGCGTCGTCGTCGCCCTCGCCGCGGTAGCGCAGGTCGAGGTGGGCCTCCGGGTAGAAACCCTCGTCCACCGGCCCGGTATAGCGGCGGAAGTGGTAGTTGTCCTCGCTCAGGTAACCGACTCCCAGCCACAGCTGCGAGCTGGCCGGGCCGACGAAGGTGGCCGAGGACTCCGGCGTGCCCGCGCCAGCGGCGGCGGGCAAGCCGAAGGCCGTCAGCACCAGGGCGCTGCTCAGGGCGCGCTGCTTGGTCATGATTCCTTCCTCCTTCTGCTGTTGCGCCGCCCGGCGTCACGGCCGGAAGCTGTCGCCGCCCGGGTGGTTGGAACCGTGGATGTCCGAGTGGCAGTTCAGGCAGCCGCGGCCAAATACCAGCCGCCCGTCGTCAGCAGGGCCAGGGCCAAACCACCCACCACCCTCGAAATCAGCCGGATCTACTCCGGGGTGACCACCAGGCGAGTGCAAATGACACGACTGGCACAGCTGCGTCGGGCGCGCCTCGAGCAGATTGGGATGCACCGAGCCGTGGGGGTCGTGGCAGTTGGTGCAGTCCTCGCGGACCGGCATGTGCTCCCACAGGAAGGGGCCGCGGTACTCGGCGTGGCAGTTGTAGCAGGTCTCGTTGACCTGGCCCTCGCGCAGGAGGCTCTCGCCGCCGGTGCCGTGGGGGTTATGGCAGTTGGTGCAGGTCACCTGCCCCTCCTCCACCGGGTGGTGGTGGGGGCGGTTGAAGTCGACGCGGCGCTCCTGGTGGCAGCTGGCGCACAGCTGCAGCTCATTCTCGGTGTGCAGCAGGCGTTCGTTCTCGCCGTGCATGTTGTGGCAGTCGACGCAGGCCATGTCCTGGAACTCGTGGGCGCCGCCGTGCCAGTGCATGCGATCGCCCCCGCTGTGGCAGTCCAGGCAGGTCTGGTTGGCCTCATCGGTGCTGATGTCCTCACCGATCTGGTAGAAGTGCTCCCAGCCGTCGCCGTGGCACTGGTAGCAGTAGTTGCCGTCTTCCGGCGTCTGTCCCGCCGGGGTGCGCGGGTCCGAGGCGACAGCGTGAGGGGTCTCCTCCATGCGACCGATGTGCGCGCGCAGGTCATCGACCCGGCGCTCGGCCATCACCGGCGAGAGGCCACGCACCTCCTCGACAAACTCTTCGATCTCTTCGGGGTCGAGGTCTTGAGCCGGGGCCGTGGCGGCGAACAGCAGCAGCGCGAAGAGGGCCGCGACGCCGCCGGCCGAGATCGCAAGCCGGTTGAGTGGTTGTCTGAACAAGGCACCCTCCTCCCCTTCGGTGCAGGTTTGATCGTTATCAAACCTGCTCTTAGCAAAAGGCAGGCCAGGGCAAACGGGCCGCGATCAAAGCCCCGCGATTCCGGGAGTTCAGCGGGAGGCCGGGGTTGCGGACAGGGGGTCGGCGGGGCCTGCCAGCGGTCAACGGCTGCGCAGCCTGGTCGCAGCCTGCGCAGCGCCCCCCCCGGTGGTCGGCGGCTCGCCCTTGTGCCATGGTGACTGGGTTGATTAATGTCAAATCATAAAAAGCAGGGCACGCTGCGCCCACCAGGGCCAGACACGCCCTGCCGGGCGCCGGGAGGACAGGCATGCGCGGATGCGTTCTGGTCGTGGATGACCACCGGGAGATCGTCTACGCCGTCCGGCGGCTGCTGGAAAGCCGCGGCCTGGAGGTGATCAGCGCCGCCTCGGCCGCCGAGGCCGAACCGCTGGTCGCACGGGCGGATGCGCTGATCCTCGACATCCAGCTGGAGCAGGACAACGGCCTGGCGCTGCTCCAGCGCCTGCGCAGCGCCGGGGACGAGACCCCGGCGCTGGTGCTATCGGCCCACACCTTTCCGGACAACGTGGTGGAGGCCAGCAAGCGCGGCGCGCTGCAGATCCTCGCCAAGCCCATCGAGGCGGAGGCCCTGGTGGCGGCGGTGGAGGAGGCCCTGAGCCAGACCCCATCCGGTACCGAGGCCTCCGGCCTGAGCGCCGAGGCCCACGAGGTGCTCGGTACCTCGGCGGCGATGATGGAGGTCTTCAAGGCGTTGGGGGTGGCCGCGGCCAACGACCTCAACGTCCTGCTCACCGGCGAGACCGGTGTCGGCAAGGAGGTCTCGGCGGAACTCATCCACCGCCACTCCCACCGCGCGTACGGGCCGTTCGTGGCCATCAACTGCACCGCCATGCCGGAGAGCCTGCTCGAGGCGGAGCTCTTCGGTCATGCCAGCGGCGCCTTTACCGGCGCCAACCGGGCCGCCGAGGGCAAGGTGGAGGCAGCCACCGGCGGCACCCTGTTCCTGGACGAGATCGGCGACATGCCGCTGGCCTTCCAGGCCAAGCTGCTGCGCTTTCTGGAAGACAAACGCTTCTACCGCCTGGGGGAGTCGACCCCGCGCCAGGCCGATGTGCGGGTGATCGCCGCCACCAACCGCCAGCTCCTCGGCGCGGACGCGGGTCAGTTCCGCAGCGACCTCTACTACCGCCTGGCGCAGATCCCGGTGCACATCCCGCCGCTGCGCGAGCGACTTGAGGACGTCCCGTCGCTGATCGAGGCCTTCATCCAGTCGGCCAATCAGGAGATGGACCTGGATATCCACGGCATCACCCCGGCGGTGCGCCGCCAGGCCCAGGGGCACGGCTGGCCGGGCAACGTCCGCGAGCTCAAGAACGCCGTCTACCGGGCCGCGGCCAAGCGACAACGCGGGCTGATCGACAGCCTGGAACTCGCCACCGGACAGGGCGAGCCGACCGGCGACGGCGACTTCGAGGCGGCGCTGGACGGCGCGCTCGACCGCGCGCTCCACCAAGGCGAGCTGCCGGAGCTGCTCAACGAGATCGAGCGCCGTGCCGTGCAGCGGGCGCTGAAGCATTACAACGGCAACAAGAGCCGGGTGGCCGAGGCCCTGAACGTCTCGCGCAACACGCTCCGCGCGCGGTTGCAGGCCATGGAGGAGACGACGGAGTGAGGTGCTGGCTGCCGCGCAACATGGCGGTACGCCTGGGTGCCACCTTCCTGCTGGTGACCCTGCTGGTGGCGCTGCCACTGACACTGTGGTTCGACCACTACGCCCGGGGCATGATCGAGGCCGCCGTCGAGCGGGCCGTCGAGGGGGCGGACGCGCGCATGATCCTCGACGCCGCGGTGGTCTCCGAGGCGTTCGACCGGGTGCGCGGCCTGGCAATTCTGGTGGTCGGCCTGAGTGCGCTGCTGGCCGCCGGCATCGGCGCCCTCATCGCGGCGCGCTGGCGGGCACGGATGCGCGGTATCGTCGAGCAGGGCCACCGCCGCGCACGGCGCGCCCAGGGCGGTGGCGAGCAGCCGGCGCCCTGCCCGGGCAGCCCCCGCCCCAGGCCGGGCGAGGACGAGCTCGACACCGTCGAGCGGCAGCTGCTCAACACCGTGGACCAGCTGGGGCGTTCGCAGTGGCTGCTCGACAGTGTCGAGGACATGGTCATGTTGGTCGATGCCCACGGCACCATCCGCCACGGCAACGCGGCCATCGGCACGCGCTGCGCCAGCTGCCCGGTCGCCGACTGCCAGGGCGCCAGCGTGCCGGACATCCTCGGCAACGGGCTATGGCTGCGCATCCGCAACGGCATCGAGCGCAGCGGGGCCGGCACCTTCGAGCAGGAGCTCCCGTTCGAGGGGCGACATTGCCCCGCCCTGGTCTCCTACCGGGTGCTGGGTGAGCTGATCCTGATCAAGATCACCGACCTGAGCGAATACCGCAGGCTCCACGAGCATCTGGAGAAGCTTCAGGCCCTATCCACGCTGGGGGAAATGGCCACCGAGCTGGCCCACGACATCAAGAACAGCATCGTGCCGGTGCGCCTGCTCTGCGAGGTCGCCCCGCTGGAGACGGAAGACCGGGAGGCGATCTTCCGCTCGCTGGATCACATCCACGAGCTGGTCAACGATTTCATGGCATTCGGCTGCGGGCGCAGCAGCGAGCGGCGCAGCGGCGCGCTAACCGAGATCCTGCAGAGCTGGACGACGGTGCTGCGCAACGAGGCCCAGGCCAAGGGTGTGAACCTGAGCGCGGAGATCGCCGACGCCCCGGTGGAGCTGCCCGGGGGCTTTCGCATCGTCTACGCCAATCTGGTGCGCAACGCCGTCCAGGCCGTGCCCGCCGGCGGCCGGGTGCAGGTGGATGCCCGTGTGGATGAGCGCGGCACGCTGGTTCTGGAGGTGACGGACGACGGCCCGGGCATCCCACCGTCGCTGCGCGAGCGGCTGTTCGAGCCCTTTGCCACCAGCCGCACCGACGGCACCGGGCTGGGGCTGGCGCTGGTTCGGCGCTACGTGGAGGAAGCCGGCGGCGAGGTCGCCTGCGACTCGACGCCCGGAGCCGGGACCACATTCACGGTGCACTGGCCAGGGGCCGGCGAAGCACCGGGCCGCTCACCGACCCCTTACCCAGGCCAGGCCTCGCCCGCCTGATCGCGGCGCCTGCGGTTGCACGGGCCACTTGCCGCGCATAGGCTCGGGGTCCACCCGGAACGCCCCACGGCCCATCCACCGTGCCACTGCCACGAGCGCCAGCCCATGAGGATGCACCCGCCCCTATCCGCCACCCCGATGCCGGTCCCCGGGGCGCCGCAGCGGACCGAAGAGGCAGCCTGCTCATGAGGGGGTGGCGGCCAGCCGTCTGGGTCTGCTTGCTCGTGGCCTGCGGCCCGGCCGGCGCCGGGGATGAGCGATCCTACGGCGGCGTGCTGGACGACGGCTGGCGGGTGGCGGTGGCCACCGGCACACTCGAGGTGGCCGACGGCACAGAGACCGGCACCGCGCACACCCTGGCCCTGGCCAATGGCGCCCACGTGATCAACGACCGCGGGCGGTACTGGGACTTCGAGGTCGGCCTGGCCTACACGCAGACGGCCTCGCATCCGGAGGGCGCCGGCGGGGCGTCGGTGCAGGCCAACCAGACCGACATCTACTACCAGGCGCGGCGACTGCTCGGTGAGTCGCCCTGGTTCCTCGGCTGGCACGTGGCACTGACGCGCACCAGCATCCAGCCGGCAGACGACGCCTCAGACCGCGACCTGGGCTTTACCGCCGGCGTCATCGCCGGCTACCGCGGCCCGGGCCGGTTGGGTGTACAGGTCGAGGGCCTGCTCACCGACCCGGAGCCCGACGGTCTGTCGCTGGGCTACGAGACACGGCAACTGCGCGGCGGCATCGTCCTCCGCTTCTAGAAGATGTCGCCTCCGGGCGACACGCCGGTCACAACCCAATTCAGCAGGTTACGGCACTACCCCACCTTGCGGTGTCGCCCTCAGACGACATCCGACCGCTGCACGCGGTGGGCCAGACCCACCCACGAAGCGCGCAAGTCACTGATCGGACGGGGTTTTGGTCATGTTGGCACGCACCGTGCTTGGTGAGTGGGCGAGTGATCGAGGTTGATCACGACGGGCAACCCAAGCAATCCAAAGCGGAGGTCACGTATGCAACACAAGCACTGGATCGCCGGTCTCCTGGCCCTGATGGTCGGTATGGGTTCCACCGCCGCCATGGCGTTCGACACCGAGGGCGAGGCAGACGACCAGTGGGAGGAGCCGGCTGACGACGGCTTCGAGGATGACGGCTTCGACGACGACGGCCTCGAGTTCGAGGAGCAGGACGACGAGATCGATCCCTGGGACGAGGATGCCGACGACGCCGATGCCGGCGATGAGGAGCTTGACTGGTAAAGGCTCCGTGTAACCCCTATCGGGCTCTCTATGGGGAGGCCCCATCCAGGAGGGATGGGGCCTCCTTTTTTATGGACGGCGGCACGACCGGTCAAAAAAAACCCCGGACCCTGGGGGGAGGATCCGGGGCAACAGCCAACCCGGCCTTGGGGGGAACCGGGTTGTGTGCGCCACGCTAGAGAGGAGGTTGTGGACCGCACATCAGCGACGCTCACTAGGTGCGACCATCCGTCACGCCGAAGAGTTCCCCACCGCGAACCACGCATCGAGGACCTCCGTCAGCTCATCGATCCCCTCGCCCTTGAGCGCCGAGAACAGCTGCACGCTCGGCAGCGTGACGCCGGCCTCGGCAGCGGCCTGGCGCACCGCCTGCAAGCGGTTGCGGGCGGCGCCGCGCTTGAGCTTGTCCGCCTTGGTCAGCACCCCGTGGAGCACCAGCCCGGCATCGGCGCACCAGCGCAGCATCTGCAGGTCCAGCTCGGTGGGCGCGTGGCGGACATCCATGATCACCACCACGCCGTAGAGCGCCTGGCGGTTGCGCAGGTACTCGGGCAGGGCCTGCTCCCAGCGCCGCTTCACCGCCTGGGGCACCTTGGCGTAGCCGTAGCCGGGCAGGTCGATGAGTCGGCGGGTCTCGTCGAGGTCGAAGCAGTTGATCGTCTGCGTCCGCCCCGGGGTGCCGCTGGTGCGTGCCAGCTTGCGCTGGCCGGTCAGCGCGTTGAGGACGCTGGACTTGCCCACGTTGGAGCGCCCGGCGAAGGCCACCTCGATCCCCTCGTCCGGCCCGAGGTCCGCCGGGGTGGGCGCGCTGAGCCGGAATTGCGCCCGCCGGTAGATACGGTCTGCTGTCATGCCTGCCTCTTGTGTCACGATTCGGTCCTTTCATGGTTTCATAGGCAGCGCGAATCGTCGCCGGTCTGCGCGTGGCCGGACAAATTGACGCTTGCGGACGCTGCTGCTATAAGTGGCAGCGTTCTGCGTCCAAGGTACGCACAAGGAAAGCCCACTCCATTAGCGGAGCGAACACAAGTCATGCACAAGCGCACCCTGACCGGCTTTACGGTCGCCGCCCTCGCGCTCGGCGCGACCACCGCCCAGGCCGAGGTCGACCTGGATGCGGGCGAGCAGCTGAACAACGAGGTCTGTCTGGCCTGCCACGGTGTCACCGGTGTCAGCGATGTCCCCGAGTGGCCCAGCCACGCCGGGCAGCACAAGGACTACATCGTCTACCATCTGGAGCTTTTCCGGGACGAGAACCGCTGGGACCCGGAGTTCCTGATGACACCCAACGCCACCGAGCTCTCGGATGAGGACATCCGCAACGTGGCGGCCTGGCTCGAGAAGCAGGACCCGCCGCCGGCACAGGACGTGGACGAGGAGCTGGCCGAGCAGGGCCGTGAGATCTACCACAGCGGCATCGGCGAGCGGAACGTGCCCTCCTGCGCCTCCTGCCACGGGCCCAACGGCGAGGGCATCAAGGGTGGCCAGTTCGCCGCGGTGGCCGGTCAGCAGGAGGTTTACCTCAACGATGCGCTGACCGCGTTCAAGAATGAGGACCGCGCCAGCGACCGCAACCGCATGATGCGCGACACGGCCGGTCGCATGACCGAGGAGGACATCGAGGCCGTCTCCGCCTACATGGCGAGCATGACGCTCCTCGACGACGACGACGAGTGATCGCAACGCCTCGCTGTCCCGACCAGGTCACGGATAAGCCCGCCTCTCCCCCGCATCCGCGGGGGTAGGCGGGTTTTTTTATACCCGGCAGGAACGACGCCACTCCGTCGCCCGAGGCTTCGGCACCCATGACCAACATCTCCTACCGTCTGCGCGAGGGCGTCTACGCCACCCTCCACCCGACGCTCTCGCCCGAGGCGCCGGCCACCATCCGGGTGGTCAGCTACAATATCCAGAACGCCATCGCCACCTCGCGCTACCACCACTACTTCACGCGGGGCTGGAAGCACGTGCTGCCCGACCGGCAGCGGCAGATGAACCTCGAGCGCATCGGCGGCTGGATCGAGCCCTACGACCTGGTCGGGCTGCAGGAGGTGGACGCCGGCAGCTTCCGCACGGGCTTCATGAACCAGGTGGAGCACCTGGCCTACAAGGCGGATTTCCCCTACTGGTACATCCAGACCAACCGCAACATGGGTCGCCTGGCACAGCAGAGCAACGGCCTGCTGGCCCGCTACCGCCCGGCGGAGATCCGTGAGCACCGCCTGCCCGGGCTGATCCCCGGGCGCGGGGCACTGCAGATCCGTTTCGGCGCGGGCAGCGAGGCGCTGAATGTCATCCAGGTGCACATGGCCCTGGGCCGGCGGACCCGGATCCGGCAGATGGACTTCCTGGCCGAGCTGGTCAACGCCCACCGGCACGTGATCGTCATGGGCGACCTGAACTGCCGGACGGACAGCCCGGAGCTCGACCGCCTGGGGCGGCGCACCGACCTCTCCGAGCCCATCCACGGGCTGCACACCTTCCCCAGCTGGCGCCCGCGCCACAACATCGATCACATCCTGATCAGCTCCACGCTCCGGGTGCAGCGGGCCCGCGTGCTGGAATATCCCCTCTCGGACCACCTGCCCATCGCCATGGAGCTGGGCCTGCCCGAGGCAGTCCGGCTGCCTGCGGCATAACGCGCAGGGGTTTGTTGCCGCCCGCGGAACTGTATTACGCTCCCGCGTCAAGTTCCGACGGGGAGCATGGCCATGACGGATTTGCGGCAGTCGATCCATGGAGAGTGGGGATCGCGGTGGGCCTTCATTCTGGCGGCAACCGGCTCCGCCGTGGGCCTGGGCAACATCTGGCGCTTCCCCTACGTCGTCGGTGAGTACGGCGGCGGCGCCTTCATCCTGATCTACCTGGCCTGCATCCTCGCCATCGGCATCCCGGTGATGATGGCCGAGATCCTCATCGGCCGCCGCGGCCGCCAGAGCCCCATCAACACCATGCGCGCCCTGCCCGCCGAGTACGGCGGCGGACGCTGGTGGCAGATCCTTGGCTGGCTGGGGGTCTGCGCCGGCTTCCTGGTGCTCTCCTTCTACTCGGTGGTGGCGGGCTGGTCGCTCGCCTACGTCCCCTACACCGCCACCGGCACCTTCACCGGCGCCGAGACCAGCCAGGTGGAGGAGGTGTTCGGCAACCTGCTGGCCAGCCCGTGGCAGATGCTCTTCTGGCACACCCTGTTCATGGGGGCCACCGCCTACATCGTCCTGCGCGGGGTGCAGAACGGCCTGGAGCGCGCGGTGCGCCTGCTCATGCCGATCCTCTTCCTGCTGCTGCTGGTGATGGTCGGTTACGGCATGGGCGCCGGGGCGTTCGTCGAGGCGATGGACTTCATGTTCTCGCCGGACTTCAGCGCCATCGGCGGCGATGCGGTGCTGGTGGCGATGGGCCAGGCCTTCTTCACCCTCAGCCTAGGGCTTGGCGCGATCATGGCCTACGGCTCGTACCTGTCCAAGCGCTCCTCGATCCCCGGCAACAGCGGGCTGATCGCCGGCGCCGACACGGTCATCGCGCTGCTCGCCGGTCTGGCCATCTTCCCCATCGTGCTGGCCGCCGGGCTCGATCCGGACAGTGGGCCGGGCCTGGTCTTCGTGACCCTCTCCTACGGCTTCGGGCAGATGCCGCTTGGCGCGCTGTTCGGCACGCTGTTCTTCCTGCTGCTCTCCTTCGCCGCGCTCACCTCGGCGATCTCCATCATGGAACCGGCAACGGCCTACTTGGTGGAGACGCGCGGCTGGAGGCGGCCCAAGGCGGCCGCAGCGGTGGCTGCCGCGGCCTGGCTGGTGGGCATCGGCTCGCTGCTGGCATTCAACGTCTGGGCCGGGTTCACCATCGCCGGGCTGAACTTCCAGGAGCTGGCCGAGTACCTCTCCACCAGCATCATGCTGCCGCTCGGCGGTCTGCTGATGGCGGTGTTCGCCGGCTGGGTGCTGCCGCGCAGCGTCACCGGCGAGGAGCTGGCGCTGCCCGGGTGGCTGTACCGGACCTGGCTGGTGCTGGTGCGCTACATCGTGCCGGCAGCGATCCTGGTGGTCTTCGCCAACAGCCTCGGGCTGCTCGGCTAGCCCGTGGGCGCCGGAGCCCGGCTCCGCCGGGCCACGGGATGAACGGACACCGCGCGGCGCCTAGGCGCTGCCGCGGTGTCGCTCTTTCAGGCCCACGTAGTGGTTGGCGGAGTAGCGCAGGTGCTCGCGCTCGGCGTCGGTCAGCTCGCGCACCGGCTTGGCCGGGTTGCCCAGGTAGAGGTAGCCCCCGGGCAGCTCCTTGCCCGGCGGCACCAGGGCGCCGGCCCCGATGATGCTCTCGGCGCCGACCACGGCCCCATCGAGGATCACCGAGCCGATCCCCACCAGGCAATGATCGCCCACGCGGCAGGCGTGGATCACCGCCTTGTGGCCCACCGTCACCTCGGCCCCGATCAGCGCCGGGAAGCCGCCGGGGCAGTAGGGACCGTCGTGGGCCACATGGACCACCGCGCCGTCCTGGATGTTGGTGCGCGCACCGACCTCGATGCGGTGGACGTCCCCGCGCAGGACGGCCGTGGGCCAGACCGAGACCTCCTCCTCGAGGGTCACGTCGCCGATGACCAGGGCCGTGGCATCGACCCAGGCCCCGGGACCGAGCTGCGGGCGGATGCCTCCGAATTCGCGGATCATGTCGGCTCCCGTTTGATTACAGGGTCACCAGTTCCTCTGCGCTGGTGGGGTGAATGGCCACCGTGTTGTCGAAATCGGCCTTGGTCGCCCCCATGCGCACCGCCACGGCGAAGCCCTGGAGCATCTCGTCGGCGCCCTCGCCGAAGAGGTGCACACCGACCACCCGCTGCTCGGCACCGACGGTCACCAGCTTCATGGCCGTGCGCCGCTTCACCTCCTGGGGGGCCAGGGCGTAGTTCATGGGGAAGAAGCGGGTCTGGTGGCAGGTGACCTGGTCGGCGCCGTAGGCGGCCTCGGCCTCCGGCTCGGTCATGCCCACGGTACCCAGCGGCGGGTGGGTGAAGACCACCGACGGGATATCCCGGTAATCCAGGCGGCTATCGCTCCGGCCGGCAAAGAGCCGATCGGCCAGGCGCCGCCCGGCGGCGATGGCCACCGGGGTGAGCGGGAAATCGTTGCCGGTGACATCACCCACGGCCAGCACCGAATCCACCTCGGTGCGCTGGTAGTCGTCCACCGGGATGGTGCCGTCGGCCCGTGGGGTGATACCGGCACGCTCAAGACCCAGGCCGCCGGTGGCGGCGTCGCGGCCGATGGCCCAGATGACGGTATCGACGCCCTCGATGCGCCGGCCGTCCTCGGCCACCAGGGTGTGCCTGCCGTCCGCCTGGCGCTCGCAGGCGGCGGGGACGAAGTGGGTGCGCAGGTCGAAGCCGTCCACCTCCAGGCTCTCGGCCAGGGCCTCGCGCAGCAGCGGGTCGAAGCCGCGCAGCGGGCCATCGCGGCGCACGGTCAGCGTGGTCTCGGTGCCCAGGTGGTGCAGCACGCCGGCCAGCTCCACGGCGATGTAGCCGGCCCCCACCACGACGGCGCGCCGGGGCTGCTCGCGGAGCTGGAAGAAACCGTCCGAGTCGATGCCGTGCTCGGCACCGGGGATCTGCGGGCGACTCGGCCGCCCGCCCGGGGCGAGGAGGATGTAGCGCCCGTGCAGGGCCCGGCCATCCACCTCGACGGTGTGGGCGTCACGCAGCTGCCCCGTGCCCCGGTGGAGATCGATCCCGGCGCGCTCGACGTTGGTGGCGTAGATCCCGTTGAGCCGCTCGACATAGGCGTCGCGGGCCCGGCACAGGGCCGCCCAGTCGAAGCCGGGGGGCTGCCCCAGGCTGAAGCCGAAGTCGGCGGCGCGCTCGAGCGCGGCGGCCGTCTCGCTGGCGTACCACATGACCTTCTTGGGCACGCAGCCGACATTGACGCAGGTGCCTCCGAGCCGGTCGCGCTCGACCATGGCCACGCGGGCCCCGTGAGCCGCAGCGCGACGCGCCGTGGCCATGCCACCGCTGCCGCCACCGATGACGATCAGATCGTGCTCGTCCGTCATGGACCCTCCTCGAAAACCGGCATCGGGCGAACCCCCCGCTCCCCCGGATCCGGTGCAGGGATCGTTCGCCGCACGCGTGCTAGAGTGTAACGCGTCCGCTGCTGAGGTGGTGATATGTCGCAAAACCCGCTGCTTGACGATCACTTGCTGCCGCCGTTTCCACGCATCCGCGCCGAGCATGTCGAACCCGCTGTGGAGACCCTCATCGAGGGCAGCCGCGAGGCCCTCGAGACGGCCCTAGCAGCCGGCCCGCCCTACACTTGGGAGGGCCTGATGCTGCCCCTGGAGGAGGCCGACGACCGGCTGGCCCGGGTCTGGGCACCGGTCGCCCACCTGCACGCCGTGGCCGATTCGCCGGAGCTGCGCCAGGCCTACAACGCCGCCCTCCCGGCACTCAGCGCGCACTACGCCGAGCAGGGCCAGGATCCGCGGCTCTACCGGGCGATCCACGATCTCTCGGAACGCGCCGCTGCGCTGGGCCTGGATCCAGCGCAGCGCAAGGTGATCGCCGACACCCTGCGCGATCTGGAACTCGCCGGTGTGGGGCTCGAAGAGCCGGCACGCAGCCGGTTCCGGGCCAACGCACAGCGCCTGGCCGAGCTCGGTGCCCGCTTTCAAGAGAACGTGCTCGACGCCACCCAGGCCTGGCACCTGGACGTGGACGAGGCGGCACTGGCCGGATTGCCCGGCTCGGCCCGCTCCATGGCCCGCCAGGCGGCGACCGAGGCCGGCGTCAGTGGCTACCGCCTGACCCTGCAGATGCCCAGCGTGCTGGCCGTGCTACAGCACGCCGAGGACCGCGAACTGCGCCGCGAGGTCTACACCGCCCACGCCACACGGGCCTCCGACGCCGGCCCCCACGCCGGGCACTACGACAACACCCCGGTGATGGAGGAGATCCTGCGCCTGCGCGCCGAGCAGGCCGATCTGCTTGGCTACCCCAGCTACGCCCACCAGACCCTGGCACGGCGCATGGCCGACTCCCCCGAGGAGGTGCACCGCTTCCTCACCGATCTGGCCGAGCGCGCCCGCCCACGCGCCCAGGACGAGTTCGACGAGCTGCAGCGCTTCGCCTACGAGCGCGACGGGATCGATCACCTGGAGGTCTGGGACGTCCCCTACTACAGCGAGCGGCTTCGCGAGGAGCGCTTCCAGCTCTCCGACGAGACGCTGCGCCCGTACTTCCCGGCCGAGCACGTGGTCGAGGGGCTGTTCACGATCGCCGAGCGGTTGTTCGGGGTCCGCTTCCGGCTCCGCAACGACGTCGAGAGCTGGCACCCGGATGTCCGCTATTACGAGCTGCTCGATGCCGACGGGGCCGCGCGCGGCGGCCTCTACGCCGACCTCTACGCACGCACGGGCAAGCGCAGCGGCGCCTGGATGGGCGAGTGCTGCAGCCGGCGCCGCCGCGGCGACGGCGTTCAGCCCCCGGTGGCCTTCCTGACCTGCAACTTCATGCCCACCGCCGAGGGTGAGCCAGCGCTGCTGACCCACGACGAGGTGGTCACCCTGTTCCACGAGTTCGGCCACACCCTGCACCACCTGCTCACCCGCCAAGACTGGCGCCCGGTGGCGGGGATCCACGGGGTCGAGTGGGATGCGGTCGAGCTGCCCAGCCAGCTGCTGGAGAATTGGTGCTGGGAACGCGAGGGGCTGGATCTGCTGGCCGCTCACCACCAGACCGGCGAGCCACTCCCGCAGCCACTGTTCGAACGGCTGCGGGCCTCCCGCGACTTCCAGGCCGGGCTGCAGATGCTCCGCCAACTGGAGTTCTCACTGTTCGATCTGGAACTCCACCAGCGCCGGGACGCCCCGGAGGCGGCCGGCATCCTGAGCACCCTTGAGGATGTCCGCCGGCGCGTGGCGGTGGTCCACCCGCCGGCCTGGCAGCGCTTCCCGCACAGCTTCGCGCACATCTTCGCCGGCGGGTACGCCGCCGGCTACTACAGCTACAAGTGGGCGGAGGTGCTCTCCGCGGACGCCTTCGAGCGCTTTCGCGAGGAGGGGCTGCTCGAGCGCAGCGTGGGCCAGTCGCTGGCCGAGAACATCCTGGAGATGGGCGGTGCGGCCCCGGCCCGGGAGCTGTTCCAGGGCTTCCGCGGCCGGCCGCCGAGCATCGAACCGCTGCTACGCCAGAGCGGACTCAGCGACGACCCGGCCCCCTCCCGCGGGTAATCCGCCGCCCGCCCCCGCCTATCCGGCGTCGGCGGGCCGGAGGCGATAGATCAGGTCGTGGACCTGGTGCCCCTTGCGCAGACCGCGCCGCTCGAACTTGGTCTGCGGGCGAGGCGGCGGGGGCGGGATGAAAGCCCGCGGGCCGCAGATGTTCTCGAAGCGCTCGTCGGGCTCGACGGTATCGAGCATCCACTCGGCGTAGTCGGCCCAGTCAGTGGCCAGATGCAGGGTACCGCCGGGTACCAGCCGCTCGGCCAGCAGATCGAGGAAAGCCGGCTGGACGATCCGCCGCTTGTGGTGGCGCTTCTTCGGCCAAGGGTCGGGGAAGAAGATGTGCACCGCCGCCAGACTCCGCGGCGGGAGGTGGTGGCGGACCAGCTCCACGGCGTCCACGGTGGCCACGCGCAGGTTCTCCACTTGCGCTTGCTCGGCGCAAAGCAGGCAGTGGCCCACCCCCGGGCGGTGGACCTCGACGCCCAGATAGTCGCGCCCGGGATCGGCGGCAGCCATCTCCACCAGGGCCTCGCCGTCGCCGAAGCCGATATCCAGGACGCGTGGCGCCGTGCGGCCGAAGAGCCCGTCGAGGTCGAGAACGCCCTGCTCCGGCACATCGATGCCGAAGCCCGGCCACAGCTGCTCCAGCGCGCGCTGCTGCCCCTGCGTCAGGCGCCCCTCGCGACGGACGAAGGTGCGGGTCAGTCGCAGCTGGCTCACTCGAAGAAGGCCCCTTCCTCAGGCGACGACGCGGCAGCGTAACGCCGTTTCGGGATACGGCCGGCGCGGTAGGCCTCGCGGCCGGCCTCCACGCCCTTGCGCATGGCCGAGGCCATGAGCACCGGATCCCGCGCGCCGGCGATGGCGGTGTTGAGCAGCACGGCGTCACAGCCGAGCTCCATGGCGACGGCCACGTCGGAGGCGGTGCCCACGCCGGCGTCCACCAGGACCGGAACCTCCAGGCGGTCGACGATCTCCAGGATGTTGTAGCGGTTCTGGATGCCGAGCCCGGAGCCGATCGGCGCGGCCAGGGGCATCACGGCGACGCAGCCGATCTCCTCGAGCCGCTTGGCGGTGATCGGGTCGTCGCTGGTGTAGGCCATGACCTCGAAGCCCTCGGCCACCAGCTGCTCGGCGGCCTCGAGGGTTCCGGGGACGTCCGGGTAGAGGGTGCGCTCGTCGCCGATCACCTCCAGCTTGACCAGGTTGTGACCGTCGAGCAGCTCGCGGGCCAGGCGGCAGGTGCGCACCGCGTCCTTCACCGTATAGCAGCCGGCGGTGTTGGGCAGGATGGTGTAGCGATCCGGCGGCACGGCCTCGAGCAGGTTGGGCTCGTCCGGGTTCTGGCCGATGTTGCTGCGGCGCAGGGCGATGGTGACGATCTCGGCGCCACTTGCCTCGATGGCCGCACGGGCCTGCTCCATGTCGCGGTACTTGCCGGTACCGACCAGCAGGCGCGAGTGATACTCGCGCCCGGCGATGACCAGGGGATCGCGATCCGCCATCTTTGTCTTGAACTCCGTGCTTTGAGGGGAACCGGGTCAGCCGCCGCCGATGGCCTGGATGACCTCCATGCGGTCGCCATCAGCCAGCTGGTGATCACCGAGCTGGCTGCGGGGGACGATGGTCTCGTTAACCTCCACCGCCAGACGCTGCTGCTCGCTGATGCCGAGCCGCTGCAGAACATCGGCGCAGCTGGCGCCGGCGGGGAGGGTCATGCCCTCGCCGTTGACCTGGATCTGTATGCTGGTTGCTGTACTCATCGCGGATAGTCTAACGCGGTTGCGGCACTGCGGCACCGGTTGTCCTCGGCGCCGTGCAGCGCTATGATTTCACCGGTCCGCAGCGGGTGTAGCTCAATGGTAGAGCTCCAGCTTCCCACGCTGGCGATGTGGGTTCGATTCCCATCACCCGCTCCAATCCCTTCCCTGTCTTTGACCCGACAGCCCCGGGCTGCGTTCAGCCGGTCTCCGCCGCACGGCGGTCGATCAGATCGAGGTCCACGGCCAGGGCGCCGCGGTTGTGCAGCAGATCGGCCAGGGTGTAGCGATCCAGCACCGCCAGGAAGGCGTGCAGCGCCTCGTCGAGTACGGCGCGCACGGCGCAGTTGCCCTCGATCCGGCAGCGCTGATCCTCGTCCCGGAAGCACTCCACCAGGGTGAAGTCCTCCTCGGTGCGCCGCAGCAGCTCACCCAGGGCGATCGCCTCCGGCGGGCGGGCCAACCGGATCCCCCCACGCTTGCCGCGGACGGTCTCCACGAAGCCGTGGGCAGCCAGCCGGTTGACCACCTTCATCAGGTGGTTGCGCGAGATGTCAAAGCGCTCCGCGATCGCGCCAATGGTGACCAGCTCGCCCTGTGCCGCCCCAAGGGCGAGCAGGACCCGCAGGGCGTAGTCGCTGTGTCGGGTTAGACGCATGATCCGGCTCCGTTCGCTGCCCCGGACACTATAGCAGCGCCCGGGGCCATCCGGATCAGCCCAGGCCGACGATCAGCAGCGGCTCGCGGGTGATGCTGTAGAGGTAGAGGTAGCCGAAGACGGCGATGCCGCCGATGAACGCCGCCATGCGGATCTGCCGGGTGCGGCCTCGGCGCAGGGCGATCACCCCGAGGACGATGTAGGCGATCAGTCCGAGCAGCTTGACGGTGAGCCAGCCGTCGACGAAGGGGTACTGGGCGATCATCACCATCAGCACCACTGCCGTCAGCAGCAGCACGGTGTCGGCGACCTGCGGCGCCACCCGCAGGACCTTGTTCTCGAGCGCTGCAGAGCCACGGAACATCAGGATCCCCCGGGCGATAAACAGACCGAGACTGACCACGGCGGCCAGCGCGTGCGTCGACAGCAACACCTGGTGCATTCCTACCCCCTCGCGTCGTCCGTTTCGAAAAGAGGCTATTCTTCCTGCCGGTCGGGCCCGGCTGCAACCACGCACAACGCGCGCACCCCTTCGGTGCGCGCGCCGTCCGCTCCTGGTGCAGGCACGCCGCCGCGCGCGGGCGCGGCACCCGACCTCCCGCTTAACTCCTTGTTCCACCTAGCACGGCCCGACCTGGCACACCCCCTGCATGAGCACCCTGCGCGCCGCCCGTGGCGGTGGCCGCCCCTGACCCACGGATACAGCATAAGGTGCCCGACCATGAAAAAGCCTTTCCCGCTAGTCACCGCCGGCGGCCTGCTCCTCGGCCTCTCCGCCAACGCCCAGGCCGAGGAGATCGGCGCCGGCTGGAGCCTCTCCTCCAACGTGGCGATCACCTCCAACTACCTCTTTCGCGGCTTCTCCGAGAGCGACGAGGAGCCGGCCGTCCAGGGTGGCTTCGACCTGGACCACGCCTCCGGGGCGTACGTCGGCACCTGGGCGTCGAGCCTGCAGCCACAGGACGCCAGGGGCCCACTGGAGCTGGATTTCTACGGCGGCTTCGGCTTCGACCTGACCCCGGATATCTGGGGTGATGTGGGGCTGACCTTCTACACCTATCCGGACGACTCCGACTCCAACACGGTAGAAGCCTACGCCGGCGCCGGCACTGCCTTCGGCGAGGTGGAGGCGGACTTCTACGTCCACGTCTCCGACGATTATTTTGACGAAGACGAGAGCTCCGTCTATCTGGAGACCAACTGGATGACGCCGCTGGCCGCCGGCTTCTACGCCATGGCCCACCTCGGCTACCTGGTGATCGACTCCGACACCAACCTGGACGGCGCCGATGCCGCCCTGGGCGTCGGTTACGAGTACGGCACGCTCGATCTCAGCCTGGTGGGCACCTACAACAGCTCCGACGCGGCGGATGAAGACGACGACGAGACCCAGGTGGCCTTCACCGTGTCCCGCTCCTTCTAGCCGCACCCCCCTGCACCCGGGGGCGCCGGCCGGCGCCTCCGGTCGGGTTACCCCGCCCCGCCACGCTCCTCCAGCCCCCGCCGCAGCCCGACCGCCTCGGCCACGTGGCGCCCCTCGATGGGGTCGACCTCGTCGAGATCGGCCAGCGTCCGCGCCACCCGCAGCAGGCGGTGGTGCCCGCGCGGCGACAGGCCGATAACCTCGGTGGCCCGCTCCAGCGTCGCCTCGGCCTCTGGCACCAGTGCGCAGGCCGATTCGAGGGCCTCTCCGGCCAGTTCGGCGGCGATCACCCCGGAGCGCTGCCGCCGCCGCTCACGGGCCCGAGCCACCCGTTCGGCCACCACACCGCTCGGCTCGGCCGCCGGCGCGGCGGTCAGTTCCCGGGCACTGAGCCGCGGCACCTCCACGGCGATGTCGAAGCGATCCAGCAGGGGGCCGGTCATCCGGTCGCGATAACGCGCCACCTGTTCCGGCGTACAGCGACACACCCCGCGCGGATCGCCGTGGTAGCCGCAGGGGCAGGGGTTCATCGCCGCGACCAGCTGGAACGCCGCCGGGTAGGTCACCCGGGCGTTGCTGCGGGCGATGCTCACCTGGCGGGCCTGTAGGGGCTCGCGCAGCGCCTCCAGGGCGTTGCGCGGCAGCTCCGGGAATTCGTCGAGGAAGAGCACACCGCGGTGAGCCAGGGAGACCTCGCCGGGACGCGGCGGCTGCCCGCCACCGATCAGGGCGGCGGCGGAGACGGTGTGGTGCGGAGCGCGAAAGGCCGGCACCCGCCAGGTGGCCGGATCCACCCCCGCGCCGCTGACCGAGCGCACCGCCGCCGCCTCCAGCGCCTCGGCCTCCGGCAGCGGCGGCAGCAAACCCGGCAACCGCTCGGCGAGCATGCTCTTGCCGGTGCCCGGCGGCCCGCTGAGCAGCAGGTTGTGGCCGCCGGCGGCGGCCACCTCCAGCGCCCGGCGCGGTCCGGCCTGACCGCGGACCTCGGCCAGATCCGGGCCCCGGGGCCGCTGCTCGGCCGCCGCTGCCGGCCCCACCGGGGGCAGTGGATCACGGCCGTCCAGGTGGTCGAGGACCGCCAGCAGCCGCTGCGCGGCTATTGCCCCCTGCGGATGGACCAGGGCGGCCTCGGCGCCGTCGCCGGCGGGGATGATCAGCCGCCGGCCGGCGTCGCGGGCGGCGCGGGCCGCCGGCAGGGTCGCACCCACCTCACGGAGCTCGCCGCCGAGGGCCAGCTCGCCGATGAACTCCAGCGAATCGAGGTCGCCGTGGACCTGCCCCGAGGCGGCCAGGACGCCGATAGCGATGGCCAGATCGAACCGGCCCCCGCCCTTGGGCAGGTCCGCGGGGGCGAGATTGACGGTGACGCGGCCGACCGGAAACGTCAGGCCGCTGTTGATGATGGCGCTGCGGACCCGGTCCCGGGCCTCGCGCACCTCGGCCCGCGGCAGGCCGACAAGTGAGAACGCAGGCAGCCCCGGCGCCAGGTGGACCTCCACCCGGACCTCGGGGGCCGACACGCCGAGCGCCGCCCGCGCCCGGGTTACAGCCAGTGCCATGGAACCCTCCCTGGTTCGTGGGGCACACGCGACGGTCAGCGGGGCATACCGCCCCGCCGGTTAGCCGTCGCTGCCGCCGGCAGGACCGCCCGGGCCGCCGCCCTGGGCCTTCTCCAGCTCGGCAACGCGGCGGTTGAGTTCCTCGAGCTGGGCCCGGGTCCGTGCCAGAACCTTGGCCTGGGCGTCGAACTCCTCGCGGGTCACCAGATCCAGCCGCGAGAAGCCGGCCTGCAGCGAGGCGCGGACGTTCTTCTCCACCTCGTCGTGGAACTCGCGCACGCCGGCCGGCAGGCTTGCCGTGAGCTTCTGCGCCAGTTCGTCGATGGTTTTCTGATCGATCATCGCCTTTCCAACCCTGTGGTCACGCACCGAAACCGTGCAGCGGCGCCGTTCTCGCCCCCGACTGGTGCAGGGGTCACCGGGCCGCCGGTCTGTTCCCCCCGGTGTGGCGCGGTTTCGCCGTCGCCCCGGGGCCCTGGCACGCCTCCTGCAACACCCCTGATGACCGCAGCCGCATCCACTCGCCGCTGCGGCTCCGTACAACGCGTACAACGAGGACGACGCTCATGAAATTGGTAACGGCAATCATCAAGCCTTTCAAGCTCGATGACGTCCGCGAAGCGCTCTCCGCCATCGGGGTCCAAGGTATCACGGTCACCGAGGTGAAGGGCTTCGGGCGTCAGAAGGGACACACCGAGCTCTACCGCGGTGCCGAGTACGTGGTCGACTTCCTGCCCAAGATGAAGCTGGAAATCGCCATCGACGACAGTCTAGTGGACCGCGCCTGTGACGCCATCCGCCAGGCCGCGAACAGCGGCAAGATCGGCGACGGCAAGATCTTCGTCTTCGACGTCGAGCAGGCCATCCGCATCCGCACCGGCGATACCGGCACGGACGCGCTGTAACCGGCCCGCCCCCACTCAACGCAGAGGACCTGAACCATGGAAGACGTAGTCGAACTTGCCTACGCCCTCGATACTTTCTACTTCCTGCTCTCGGGCGCACTGGTCATGTGGATGGCCGCCGGGTTCACCATGCTCGAGGCCGGGATGGTGCGCGCCAAGAACACCACGGAGATCCTGACCAAGAACATCGGGCTCTACTCCATCGCCGTGATCATGTACATGCTCATCGGCTGGAACCTGATGTACGAGAGTTCGGGCAGTCTGCTGCCCACCTTCAGCTTCCTGCTGCCTGCCAGCGAGCCGGTCACCGCCGAGATGGCGC
Source organism: Halorhodospira sp. 9621 (assembly GCF_022228055.1). Lineage (NCBI taxonomy): Bacteria > Pseudomonadati > Pseudomonadota > Gammaproteobacteria > Chromatiales > Ectothiorhodospiraceae > Halorhodospira > Halorhodospira sp. 9621. The sequence goes on along the minus strand of NZ_JAJNRD010000008.1, from coordinate 45,776 downwards.
GCAGCGGCGAGGCGACGGAGTCCTACTTCTCGGACTTCTTCTTCCAGGTGGTCTTCGTGGCCACGGCCATGTCCATCGTCTCGGGTGCCGTGGCCGAGCGGATGAAGCTCTGGTCCTTCCTGATCTTCGCCGTGGTGCTCACTGGCTTCATCTACCCGATCCAGGGGCTGTGGAGCTGGGGCGGCGGCTTCCTCGACCAGATGGGCTTCTCGGACTTCGCCGGCTCGGCCATCGTCCACATGGCGGGTGCCTCGGCAGCCCTGGCCGGTGTCCTGGTCCTGGGTGCGCGCAAGGGCAAGTACGGCCCCCGCGGCGAGGTGCGGGCCATCCCCGGCGCCAACCTGCCCCTGGCTACCCTGGGCACCTTCATCCTCTGGCTTGGCTGGTTCGGGTTCAACGGCGGCTCGGAGCTGTCGGTCTCGTCGGCGGGTGCGGCCAACGCGGTGGCGACGATCTTCATGAACACCAACCTGGCCGCCGCCGGCGGTGTCGTCGCCGCCCTGCTCCTGGCCCGCGCCCTGTTTGGCAAGGCCGACCTGACCATGGCCCTCAACGGCGCCATCGCCGGTCTGGTCTCGATCACCGCCGGGCCGGACACTCCCTCGCCCCTGCTCGCCGCGATCATCGGCGGGGTCGGCGGCGTCCTGGTGGTCTTCTCCATCGTCGCCCTCGACAAGCTGAAGATCGACGACCCGGTGGGCGCGATCTCGGCCCACGGCACGGCCGGCATCTGGGGCATCCTGGCGGTGCTGCTCTCCAACCCGGACGCCACCTTCGGCGCCCAGATCGCCGGGATCCTGTCCATCTTCACCTTCGTCTTCCTGGCCAGCCTGGTGGTCTGGCTGATCCTGCGCTTCACCCTGGGCATCCGTGCCAAAGAGGAAGACGAGCAGAAGGGCATGGACGTGACCGAGTGCGGGATGGAGGCCTACCCGGACTTCACCGCCGGTCGCAAATAGGGCAACCGATCCTCTCCTCCTCTCCCGAACGGGAGACCTTGCGGGCGCTTCGGCGCCCGCTTTTCTTTGCTACGGGGGTAGACGGAACCGCTATCCTGTGCGCTGCGTGCCAGCATCCAAGTCCCCGTTCCGAGGAGAAAACCATGCATTCCAAGTGGATCCCGTGGACCTGCGCCGTCGCCGCCGTGGCCGGCGCCTCGGTCGCCAGCGCCGCCGACCACCGGCCGATCACCCTCTCCAGCGTCCCGGTAATCGGCACCGACAACACCGAGCTCTTCGGCCACGCGGCCTATGAGTTCGGGCGCGAGGCTTCCGGCGGAACTGCCCAGAACGCCGACACCGGCACCGGCGACTACGACAACCTGCGCCTGGGCCCGCTGGGCTTCCGCTACGGGCTCACCGACGACTTCGAGTACGGCGCCTACTTCAGCTTCGTCAGCAACTCCGACGACGACGACGGCGCCCCGGACGATTCCGGCCTGGAGGGGATTACCGGCTTCGCCAAGCTCCAGCTCAACCGGCACTTCGCCCTGGAACTCGGCGCCCGCGCCGGCGGGGCCGACGACGTGGCCCCCTACCCCAACGACGGCCTGGACTTCTACGTGAACCTGCCCATGCAGCGCGACCTGGGTCCGGGGCTGGTCTACGGCGAGTTGGGCTACACCATCCAGGATGAGGACGTCGGCGGCACCTACGCCAGCTGGGGCATTGGCTACGCCCACCCCCTGGATACCGGCACCAACCTCAACTTCGAGCTGCGCGGCGACGAGAACCCCACCGGTTCCAACCATATGGACCTGATTGTCGGCGCCGGGCTGCAGGTCGAGCAGCTCCACCTGCGCCCCTACGTCGGTCTGGGGCTCTACGACGCCAGCCCCGATGTCTCCTTTGGCATCGGCGCCAGCCTGCCGCTCTAGGGCGTCGGCTTGGCTGCCGAGCCACGCCTGACGGTCCGCGATCTGCGCTGCGCGGTGGCGGCCTGGCCACGGCTGGCGGTGCCGGCCGGGGGCTGCGCCGCCCTCGCCGGCCCCTCCGGCTCGGGCAAGAGCCGGCTGCTGCGCGCCATCGCCGACCTCGACCCCAATGACGGCGCGGTGCACCTGGACGGCAGCCCGCGGGAGGCCTACACCGGGCATCAGTGGCGTCGCCGGGTCATCTACCTGGCCGCCGACTGCGCCTGGTGGGCCGAGACCGTGGGCGAGCACCTGGCCGCCGTGGAGAGCGATACCCTGGCCGAACTCGGCTTCGATGCCGACGTGGCGCAGTGGTCGGTGCGGCGGCTGTCCACCGGCGAGCGCAGCCGCCTGGGCCTGGCCCGGGCGGTGGCCCTGCAGCCACGGGTGCTGCTCCTCGATGAGCCCACCGCCAACCTGGATACGGCCACCACCGAGGCCGTGGAGCGGGTGATCGATGAGCAGCGCCGGCGCGGGCTGGCCATCGTCTGGGTCACCCACGACCCGGAGCAGGTCCGCCGCCTGGACGCCCACCGCTTTACCATCCGCGACGGGATCGCCGAGGAGGGGGCGCCGTGACCCAGGAACTGATCCGCCTCGAACCGCTGGATCTGGTCATCGCCGGCGTCCTGGTGGTGGCCCTGGCCGGGTTCTCGTGGGCCGGGCGCCTGGGGGTGGAGCGCTCACTGCTGATCGCCGCAGCACGCACGGTGATTCAGCTACTGCTCGTCGGCCTGGTCCTGGAGACGCTCTTCGCCCACGCCACGCTCTACTGGGTGGCGCTGATGGGCGTGGTCATGCTGCTGGTCGCCGGCTATGAGGTGATGGCCCGGCAGAAGCGGCGCTTCGCCGGTTTCTGGGGTTTCGGCCTGGGCACGGCGGCGATGTTCCTGTCTTCGTTCAGCGTGGCGGTGCTGGCGCTGATCGCCCTGGTGCAGCCGCAGCCCTGGTATCAGCCGCAGTACGCTATCCCGCTGCTGGGCATGCTGCTGGGCAACACCATGAACGGCATCGCCCTGTCGGTGGACCGGCTGACCGACGGCGCCTGGCAGCAGCGCGACGTCATCGAGGCCCGGCTCGCGCTCGGGGAGCCGTGGGGCGTGGCAGTGGAACAGATCCGCCGCGACGCCATGCGCTCGGGGATGATCCCGATGATCAACGCCATGGCGGCGGCGGGGATCGTCAGCCTGCCCGGCATGATGACCGGTCAGATCCTGGCCGGGGCACCACCGATGGAGGCGGTGAAGTACCAGATCCTGATCATGTTCCTGATCACCGTCGGGACCGGCTTCGGCACCCTGGCAGCAGTCTGGTTCGCCGCCCGGCGGCTGTTCGACGAGCGCGAACGCTTGCGCCTGGACCGCCTGCGGTAGGCGCCCGCCGCCGGGCGCCTACCGCAGGGGCGGCGGGCCTACTTGAGCAGTTCCGGCACCGCCAGGGCGGCCCGGTGGATGTCGGCATTGTAGTAGCGAGTCTCGAAGGGCTTCTCCTCCGAGTCGGCCTCGCGGAAGTTGCGCGGGTCACCGCCGTTGACCATCAGCGTGGCGGACCACCAGCCCGAGGGGTAACTGGGCACCGGGAAGGTCAGCGTGTGCACGCCGTCGAAGCCGGCCTCGCCGGCGGCGCGGTGCAACGGGGCGATGACCGAATCGCGGTGGAGCAGCGGTGACTCGCTCTGCTGCACCACGATCCCCCCGGGCCCCAGGGCGCTGCGCACGTCGCTGAGGAACTCCCGCGTGAACAGGCCCGCCGCCGGACCGACCGGATCGGTGCTGTCGACGATGACCACATCCAACGACTCGGGCTCGGCCTCGCGGATCCAGCGCAGGCCGTCGGTGAAGCGCAACTCGGCGCGCTCGTCGTCGTTGGCGACGCACAGGTCCGGGAAGTGGGTCTCGGCGACCCGGGTCACCCGCTCGTCGAGCTCCACCTGCAGGGCGTGCTCGACCCCGGGGTGGCGCAGCACCTCGCGCAGGATGCCGCAGTCACCGCCGCCGACAATGGCCACGCGCCGCGGCTCGCGGTGGGCGAAGAGCGCCGGGTGGGCCATCATCTCGTGGTACAGGAACTCGTCGCGCTCGGTGAGCATGACGCAGCCGTCGAGGACCAGCAGCCGCCCCCAACGCCGGGTCCGGTAGACCTCGATGTGCTGATACTCGCTCTGCTCCTCGTGGACCCTGTCATCGATGGCCAGGGAGAAGGCCACGCCCTCGTCCTCGACCGCTTCAGTAAACCATCCCTCGCGCATCGCGCCTCCGCCAGTGGGGTTGTAGTTCGGCTCCGCTCGCTGCGGATGCGCGAATGTTACCATCCCGGGGCAGTGTGGCGCGTTGCGCCGCAGTCTCTCCGCCACAGCCGCAGACGGGCCGATGAGCGACGACTGGAGCAACCGACCCGGCCGCGAGGTCTACAACGTCCCGCGCTGGAGCGAGGGGTACTTCGACATCTCGGCGGCGGGGCGGCTGCAGGTCCGCCCCCACCGCGGGCGTGGTCCGGCCGTTGATCTGCGCCGGATCGTCGCCGACCTGCCTGATCAGGGCGTATCGCCGCCGGTGCTGATCCGCTTCCCGGCGATCCTGCGCGACCGCGTTGACGCCCTCTGCGCCGCCTTTGGCGAGGCGATGGCCGAGGCCGGCTACCGGGGCGCGTACCGGCCCGTCTACCCGGTCAAGGTCAATCAGCAACGCTCGGTGATCGAGGAGATCGTTGGCGACGGCGAGCGCGTCGGGCTGGAGGCCGGCAGTAAACCGGAGCTGATGGCGGTACTGGCACTGGCGCCCGCCGGAGGCACGGTGATCTGCAACGGCTACAAGGATCCGGAGTACGTCCGCCTGGCGCTGCGCGGACTGCAGCTGGGCCTGCAGGTCCACCTGGTCTTGGAGAAGCGCTCCGAGGCGCGGCTGATCATCCGCGAGGCGCGCCGGCTCGGCGTCGCGCCGCGGCTCGGTCTGCGCGTGCGCTTGGCCTCCATGGGGGCCGGCAAGTGGCAGAACACCGGCGGCGAGCGCTCCAAGTTCGGCCTGACCGCCGCCGACGCCCTGGCCGTGGTGGAGGAGCTGCACGAGGCCGCGCTCCTTGAGCACCTGGAGTTGCTCCACTTTCACCTGGGCTCACAGATCGCCAATGTCCACGACATCCGCGCCGGCCTCTCCGAGGGGGCGCGCTTCTACACCGAGTTGCGCCGCCTGGGGGCACCGGTAAACAAGGTGGATGTCGGCGGCGGCCTGGGGGTGGACTACGAGGGCACCCGCTCGCGCGCGTTCTGCTCGATGAACTACAGCATCACCGAGTACGCCCACAACGTGGTGGCCGCCCTCAAAGCGGCCTGCGACGAGGCCGGGCTGCCCCACCCGACCCTGATCACCGAGAGCGGCCGCGCCATGACCGCCCACCACGCGGTGCTGGTCACGCCGGTAATCGATACCGACAGCCGCGAGGCCGACCCCCCGGAGCCACCCCCGGCGGACGCCCCCAAGGTGCTGCGCGAGCTCTACCGCACCCTGGAGGAACACGCCCAGCGGCCGGCCACCGAGGCGTACCACGACGCCTGCCACTACCTGCAGGAAGCACGGGGGCTCTACCTCCACGGCGTCCTCGACCTGCCCCAGCGAGCGTACGCCGAGCGCTGCTACCAGGCCATCGGCATGCGCCTGCGCGGCCGACTCAACCCGGGCCGCCCGCATCAGCGGGAGGTGCTCGACGCCCTCAACGAGGGGCTCGCCGACAAGCTGTTCGCCAATTTCTCGGTATTCCAGTCGATCCCCGACGTCTGGGCCATCGACCAGATCTTTCCCATCGTGCCGCTGTCCGGGCTGGACCGGCCAACCAGCCGGCGCGGTGTGGTCCAGGATCTGACCTGCGACTCCGACGGCACGGTCTCGCTCTACGTGGATGGCGATGGGGTCGAGGGCACCCTCCCGCTGCCCGAGCCGGAGCCCGGCGAGCCCCTCTGGCTGGGCATCTTCCTGGTCGGCGCCTACCAGGAGATCCTCGGCGACCGGCACAACCTCTTCGGCGCCACCGACTCCGTGAACGTGGAGGTGGACGAGCATGGCCACCGGTTCGTGACGGCCAGCCGCGGCGACAGCATCGGCGGCGTGCTGCGCTCGGTGGGCTTTGATGAGCGCGAGCTCAGCGGCGCCTACCGGCGCCGCATCGCCGCCGCTGACCTGGATGACGCGGCCCGCCGCGCCTGCCTGGCCGATCTGGAGGCCGGGCTGCTCGGCGGTACCTATCTGGAAGGCCCCTGAGCGCCGCGGCGCAGGGGCACGGACAAGGAGGCAACGGCATGAAGGCAGGGGTCATCGGTCTGGGCGCGATGGGCAGCGGCTTGGCGGCCAATCTGGCCCGAAGCGGACAGCTGGCGGCGGTGTGGAACCGTACCCGCGAGAAGGCCGAGGCCTTCGCCGGCGAGCACGGCGTGGCCCTGGCCGACGAGCCGGCCACGGTGGCCACCGCGGCGGACGTGACCTTTATCAGCGTCGACGCCGACGCCGACCTGCTGGAGGTCCTGGACGCTTTGGTGGACGCCCTGGAACCGGGCAAGGTAGTGGTCGACACCTCCACCGTGGCACCGGATACGGCACGACTCGCCGCCGAGCGCATCGCTCCGAGCGGTGCGGCGTTCCTCGACGCCCCGGTCTCCGGCGGGCCGGAGGGCGCCCGCCAGGGAACCATGGTGATGATGGTCGGCGGCGACACGGCGGTGCTCGAGCGCATCCACCCGGTGCTCGAGCCGATCTGCAGCGCCGCCCACGCCATGGGACCGGTCGGGGCCGGGCAGGCGACCAAGGCGGTGAATCAGATCATGGTCGCCGGCATCATGCAGGGGGTGGCCTCGGCCCTGGCCTACGGCAAGGGACAGGGGCTCGATCTGCAGCAGGTGATCGAGGTGCTCGGCGCCGGGGCGGCCAGCAACTGGCAGCTGCTGCAGCGCGGGCCGAACATGGTCGAGGACCGTTTCCCGCCGGGTTTCCGGCTGGCCCTGCACCGCAAGGATCTGGGCATCGTCCGCGACGTGCTGGCCGCCCAGGGCATCGAGCTGGATCTGATCGAGCGGACCCTGGCCGACTACGACCGCCTGATCGAGCAGGGGCACGGGGACGAGGACATCTCGGCGCTCTATCGGCTGCGCAGGGGCGACCTGGGCACCGACTGAGCGCCGGCCCCCGGGCGGCTTACCCCCGGGGGCCACAACCCCGGCGTTCAGCCGAGCGTGCGCAGGCGACGGCTGCTGCGCTCGCCCATCTCCGGCAGGCCGCGCAGCAGCAGCCAGAAGACCAGCGCCGGATAGGTCAGCAGGAGGCCAACCACGGCCCAGGCGATGCGCGGAACCGCCCGCTTCTCGATGACCACGATGGCCGCGAGGAAGCACAGCACGCCCAGGTAGTAGGCGGCCAGCACCACCTGCACCCAGGGGCTGAGGATCAGGGCCTCCAGCTCCGTGACCACCGCGGCCGGGTCGGCGAGCACATCGGCGGTGTAGAGCGTGTAGCCGAGAAAGCCCAGGCACGCAACGGTGGCGAGCAACAGGATGCTGCGCAACACAATCATGAAATCCCTCCTCCGGAAAAAGAACGGGGCGCCCGACCCGCCGCCGAGAGCCCCGGCATCAGACCGCTCAACCCTGAAATCTGGACTCTGAACCCTGAAAACTAACCATCCTGCCGCAGCATCAGCGGCTGGATGTCGTTGTCCTCCATGCGCGTGCGCGCCTCTTCAAGCCGGTCGCTGTCGTCGAACGGGCCGACCCGGACCCGATGCCACTCCTCGCCTTCATCCAGCTCAACGGTGTGGATCTGCGCCGGCAGGCCCACCAGGGCCAGGGTGGCACGCATGCTCTCGGCGTCGTCGTGGCGCCGGAAGGAGCCGGCCTGCAGGAGGTAGCTGCGCCCCTCCTCGAAGGTCGCGGCCCGGGAGATCGCCTCCTCCTCTTCATCTTCGGTGCGACGTTCGTCGGCCCGGCCCAGGTCCTCCTCGGGGACGGTGACCTCGTCCTGCATCAGCAGCTCGTAGAAGTCGTAGCTGCGCTCGTCCTCGTCCGCCGTGGGCGCCTCCTCCGGCTCGGGCTCGACCTCGGCAGCCGGGTCCACCGGGGCGGCGTCCTCCCGACCCTGCTGGTACTGCACGAACAGCAGCGCGACCGCCCCAAGCACTCCCCCGAGCAGCAGCCAAACGAAGCCGGGCACGGCGCGCCGCTCGGTCCGCCGCGCCTGGGCCCCACCGCCGCGGCTGCGGGCGGAGGCGCGCGACTTGCTGCGCGAGGGGCTCCGGGACTTCGTACTCCGCTGGGCCATAATCCGTCGCTACATGCTCTGCGGGGCGTCGACGCCAAGCAGCCCCAGTCCGTTGGCCAGGATCTGCCGAGTGGCCTTCACCAGGGTCAGGCGTGCATCGCGCAGCGCTTCGTCGTCGATGATGAACGGCACCGCGTTGTAGTAGGTGTGGAAGGCGGCGGCGAGCTCCCGCAGGTACTGCGCCACTTGGTGCGGCTCGCGGGAGAGGGCCGCCGACTCGATCACCTCCGGGTAGCGCCCGAGGAGATCGAGGAGGATGGCTTCGTGTTCGACTTCAAGCCGCTCCAGATCGGCCTGCTCGGGCGCGACGCGGCAGGCCAGACCGCGCTCCTCAAGCTGGCGGAAGACGCTGCAGATGCGTGCATGGGCGTACTGGCAGTAGTAGACCGGGTTGTCCGCCGACTCCGACTTGGCCAGATCCAGGTCGAAGTCCATGTGCTGCTCCGAGCGGCGCATGACGTAGAAGAAGCGCGCCGCATCCTTGCCCACCTCATCACGCAGCTCGCGCAGGGTGACGAACTCCCCCGAGCGGGTGGACATGGGCAGCTTCTCGCCGCCGCGATAGAGGATGGCGAACTGCACCAGGCGCACGTCGAGGCGCTCGGCATCCACCCCCAGGGCCTTCAGGGCGGCCTGGACGCGGGGCACGTAGCCGTGGTGATCGGCCCCCCAGACGTTGACCAGGGTATCGAAACCGCGCTCGATCTTATCCAGGTGGTAGGCGACATCGGCGGCGAAGTAGGTGGTCAGGCCGTTGTCCCGGCGCAGGACCCGGTCCTTGTCGTCGCCAAACGCCGAGGCCTGGAACCACAGGGCGCCGTCGGCGAGGTAGGTGTAGCCGGCGGCGTCGAGCCGCTCCAGGGCCTGCTCGATGCGGCCCTGCTCGACCAGCTCGCGCTCGGAGAAGTAGCGGTGGTAGTGCACCCCGAAGGCGTCCAGATCGGCACGGATATCCCCGAGGATGGCCTCCAGGGCGAAGTCGAGAACCCGCCGATACGCCGTCTCGCCGAGCAGCTCGCGGGCCCGGGCGACCAGGGCGTCCAGGTAGCCCTCCGGGTCATCGGCCTCCGCCGGCAACCCGGCGGTCAGCTCGTCGGCGCCGCGAACGTGCGCGCGACCGTCGGTCTCGAGCAGCTCGCCGGCGTGGGCGACGATGTACGCCCCCTGGTAGCCCTTGGCCGGGAAGGGTACGGGCTCGCCGGCGGCCTCCAGGTAGCGCAGCCACAGCGAGGCGGCCAGGATGTCCATCTGTCGGCCGGCGTCGTTAACGTAGTACTCGCGGTGGACGTCGTAGCCAGCAGCCTCGAGGACGCTGGCCAGGGCGTCGCCGAAGGCGGCACCGCGCCCGTGGCCGACGTGCAGCGGGCCGGTTGGGTTGGCCGAGACGAACTCGATGTGCACCCGGTGCCCCGCCCCCACGTCGGTGCGGCCGTACCCGGCCCCCTGGCGCAGGACCTCGCGGACGCTCTCCTGGCGCGCTGCGGCCGTGAGCGTGAAATTCAGGAAGCCGGGGCCGGCAACCTCCACGCCGGCGATCGACGGAGAGGCCGGCAGGCGGCTGCGGATGGTCTCGGCCAGATCCCGCGGCTTCTGCCGCGCGGCCTTGGCCAGCACCATGGCGGTGTTGGCGGCATAATCACCGTGGGCGCGGTCGCGGGCGCGCTCCACCTGCACCTCGGGCAGCTCGAGGTCCGCCGGCAGCTCGCCGGCCTCGCGCATGGCCTCCAGGGCCTGCGCCAGGAGACTGGCCACGTGTCGCTTCATGGAGGGTCTCCGCTCGGGTCAGGAAAAGCCCGGTATTATCCCGCCGCGCCGGGCAGAATGCCAAGCCGACGGAGCGGATTATTCACCGCCGGGTGTGACCAGTTCGAGAAATGGCACGCGCCGGTCGTGGGCCGGCACGCTCTCCGGGTCGTGGCTGATAATCAGCGCCGTCCGCTCGGCCAGCCACGGGGCCAGACGCCGGGCGACCTGGGTCGCGGTGGCATCGTCGAGGCCGCGGAAGGGTTCGTCGAGCAGGACCACCGGGGCGTCTACCAGCACCAAACGGGCCAGAGCCAGCCGCCGCGCCTCGCCGCCGGAGAGCCGCCCGCCGCCCTCGCCAATCCACTCGTCCAGCCCCCGCGGCGCGGCGCGCACCCGTTCCTCGAGGCCCGCGGTGTGCAGCGCCCGCCACATGCGCGCCTCGTCGGCGTGCGGATCGGCGATGCGCAGGTTGCCCGCAACGCTGTCGGCGAACAGCTCGGTGCGTTGGGTCAGGTAGGTGATGCGGGCGAAACGCTCCGCCTCAGGCAGCTGCGCAACCGGGACCCCGCCGAGGGTGACCGTGCCGCTCTCGGGACGGGTCAGGCCCGCCGCCAGATCGAGCAGCGTCGACTTGCCGCAACCGGACGGGCCGTGGATCACCACGGTCTCTCCGGGTGCCAGCGCCAGCGAGCAGTCCCGCAGGACCGGCGGCAGGTGCGCTTCGTGGCGGAACGTAACCCCCTCCAGCGCCAGCCCCAGGGCCTGGCGCGGCGGACCCTCTGGCGGCGGCGCCGCCGTGTCGGGGGCGGCATCGGCGTGCTCGAGCAGGCGCCGTGCCGCAGCCCGCGTCCGCCCCAGGTGCTGCCACGCTCCGGGCAGCGTGGTGAGCGCTTCTCCAGCCGCGAGCGCGGCCAGCGCCACCAGCGCCAGCAGCGGACCACTGATGGTCCCGGCGTGATAGAGAGGGATGCCGGCGACCAGCGCGGCAAGGAGCGCGCCGTGGGCCAGCAGCCCCACCGCGCCCTCGCCGGCACCGGTCAGACGCGCCGCCCGGGACCGGGCGGCGGCCAGGCCATCGGCGGCGGCCATCAGTCGCTGCTCGTGGCGTGCCACCGCACCGCAGGCGCGCAGCTCGGCCAGGCCCTGGACCGCGTCGACCCCGGCCCCGCGCAGGGCCGGCAGGTGCCGATCCACCGCCTCACCGTGGGGCGAGCCGCGCCGCCAGGCCCACAACGGCAGGACGAGACCGCCGGCGAGCAGTACCGCGCCCACCGCTAACCCGGCCGGACCGGCCAGGAGCACCAGCACGGTAACCGTGGCGGCGAGGGTGACCACTGCGGCCAGGCTCGGGCCGACAATGCGCAGGTAGAGGTTGTCCAGGGCCTCGACGTCCGCGGTCATGCGGTTGAGCAGGTCGCTGCGGCGCAGGCGCCCGACCCGGGCCAGGGGTAGCGGCGCCAGGGTGCGGAACAGCCAGCCGCGCAGGCGCGCCAGGGTGCGCAGCACCGCGTCGTGGTGGACCAGGCGCTCGAAGTAGCGGGAGATGGAGCGGGCCAGGGCAAAGAAGCGGATACCGGCACTCGGCCGGTAGATGTCCAGGTAGGCGCCGGTCAGGCCGGCCACGGCGGTGGCGGTGATGAACCAACCGGACAGGCCCATCAGGCCGATGCTAGCCGCGAGGCTTACGATCAGCAGCAGCGTCCCGAGGACCAGCCGCCCGCGCTCCCGGCGCAGGTCGCGCAGGAAGGGCTTGAGTTCACGCACGGCGATCCTCCACGCAGCGACCAGCCTCGATGACCAGGTGTCGGTCGCCCCAGTCGTGGGTATCGCGGTCGTGGGCCACCATCAGCACCGTACGCCGGCCATCGGCCAGGCGGGCGACCGCCGCCAGCACCCGCTCGCGGCTGTCCGGGTCGAGCCCGGCGGTGGGTTCGTCGAGGAGTAGCAACGGTGCCCCGGAGAGCAGCGCCCGGGCCAGGGCCAACCGGCTGGCCTGGCCCCCGGAGAGCCCGTAGGCGTCCTCGCCCAGCGGCGTGTCGAGCCCCTCCGGGAGGGCGGCAATGACGCCTTCGAGGTCGGCGTGACGCAGCGCGGCCCACAGCCGCCGGTCGTCCGCTTCCGGATCGGCCAGCTGCAGGTTCTCGCGCACACTGCCGTGGAACAACCAGGGCCGCTGGCCCACCCAGGCCACCGCCCCGGCCGCGGGAACCGTCTCACCGACGGTCACCACGCCGCTATCGGGCTGGAGGAAACCGGCGGCCAGGTTCAGCAGGGTCGACTTGCCGGCCCCGCTGGGTCCGGAGATGACCACTCGCTCGCCCGCGGAGACGGTCAAATCGAGCCGGTCGAGGGCCGCGGCCTCCCCGCCCGGGAAGGTCACCGTGACCCGCTGGAAGGCGACCGGCAGCGGCTGCGGGACCGGCAGGCCGGTTTCCGGATCGCGGCGCGCCGGCGCCGTCGCCGGCCCGGCCGCGCTCGCCGCTGTGGCCGGCAGCGGCTCATCGAGCAGCTGCAGGATCTCCGCCCCCGCCCCCACGGCGGCGGCCCGGTCGTGGTAGTGCTGGGCCAGCCGGCGCAGCGGGAAGAAAACCTCGGGGGCGAGGAGCAGGATGAACAGCCCGGCGAACAGCCCCAGCTCCGGGCCCGGGCCGAAGTGCAGGTAGCCGAGCAGGGAGAAACCGACGTAGATGGCCACCAGGGCGATGGAGATCGCCGCGATCAGCTCCAGCGCCGCCGAGGAGAGAAAGGCCACGCGCAGGACCGACATGCTGCGCCGCCGGTACTCATCTGCGGCGGCCTCCACCGCCTCGGCGGCGGCGTCGGTGGCGCGGAAGATGCGCAGCGTGGCCAGGCCGCGAAGACGGTCGAGGAAGTGAGCGCTGATACGCGCCAGGCTCTGCTGCTGGCGCCGGGAAAGCCGCGCAGCCCCCATCCCCACCAGGGCCATGAACAGCGGGACCAGCGGCGCGGCGATGAGCAGCAGCAGGCCGGCGAGCGGATCCACGCCGGCGACGATGGCGATCAGGACCACCGGGACCGCCACTGCCAGAACCATCTGCGGCAGGTAGTGGGCGTAGTAGCCCTCCAGCGCCTCGACCTGTTCGACCAGGGCGCTGGCCACGGCCCCGCTCTGGTGGCCCTGCAGGCGCGCCGGACCGAGGGCGGCCAGGTGGCGGTAGAGGCGCCGGCGAACCGCCGCGGTGATGATCCACGCCGCCCTGGCGCCGGCGGCGGCCCGCGCCCAGGTGGCCCCGGCCCGGGCCAGGAAGACCGCTGCGAGCAGTCCCAGCGCCCCCCAAAGCTCGGCCAGGGGCGCGCCGTGGATCACCACCCGGTCGATGACCCAGGCGATAAGCACCGCCTGGGCCACGACCAGCAGCGCATCGGCCAGACCGGCACCGACGGTGGCGGCCATGGCGCCCCGGGCTTGGCGGGCCTGCTCCAGCAGCCAGGCGCCCGCCCGGCGGGTGTCGATTGCCCCGTCAGCGGCCGGTGCGGTCACGGCTCAGTGATAGCCTCCGCCGGCCCGCACCTTGCCGCGGAAGATCCAGTAGGTCCAAACCGTGTAGCCGACGATGATCGGCAGCAGGAAGAGGATCCCCAGCAGCAGGAAAAGCTGCGCCTCGGGGGCCGAGGCCGCATCGCGGAAGGTGATCTCCGGCGGGACCATGTACGGCCATTGGCTGGCGATCAGGCCCAGGTAGACGGTGACGAACAGGCCCAGGCCGGCCACGAAGGGCAGCATCTCAAGCCGACGACGAATCCCGTACCAGCACGCCGTCAGGGCCAGGAGACCGAGCAGGGGCAGCGGCCAGAGGACGGTCCACGCCTCCTGCCAGCGCTCCAGGATCCGCTCCGAGGTCAGCGGCGTCCAGATCGAGATGCCGAGCAGGCAGATCGCGAGCAGTACGATCAGCCAGGGCGTGACCCGGTAGAGCCACTGCTGGGTGGCGCCCTCGGTCTTGAGCACCCCCCACGCGGCACCGAGCAGCGCGTAGCCGATCACCAGCGAGACGGCAGTGAAGACCGTGAACGGCGTGAACCAGTCGAACGGCCCGCCGACGTAGGTGAAGCCCTCCACCTCGAAGCCCTGGATGTAGGTGCCGACCACGAAACCCTGGGCCGCCGCGGCGAGGATCGAGCCACCGGCGAAGGCAGCGTTCCAGAACCAGCGCGTGCGCGAGGACTTGAAGCGGAACTCGAAGGCCACGCCGCGGAAGATCAGGCCGGCGAGCATCAGGAACACACCCAGGTAGAGCGCCGGCAGATAGATGGCGTAGACCGCCGGGAAGGCGGCCAGCAACCCGGCCCCGCCGAGGATCAGCCAGGTCTCGTTGCCGTCCCAGACCGGGGCCACCGTGTTCATCAGGTCATCCCGCACCTGCTCGCTGGGGGTGAACGGGTAGAGGATGCCCACCCCCAGATCGAAGCCGTCGAGCAGGATGTACATGAACACCCCGAGGCCGATGATCCCCATCCAGATGATGGTGATGTCGATCAGATCCATAGTGCTACCTCACCGCGAGCTGGTGGAGAAATCCGGGTCGTCGTCGAACGGCACGTCGGCTGCCGAGAAGGGCCGCTTGGCGTGCGCCGGCTCCTCCACGGAGCCCACCCCTTCCGGACCGGTGCGCACGATGCGCGTCACGTAATAGAGCCCGGCGGTGAAGATGACCGCGTAGACCAGCACGTAGCCGATCAGCGTGGCCAGTGCCATCCACCCGGTCAGCGACGGGGTCACGCCCTCGGCCAGGGTCATCTGGCCGTAGATCAGCCACGGCTGCCGGCCGATCTCAGTGACGAACCAGCCGGTGAGCACCGCCACGAAGGGCAGCGGGATCATCAGCTGCAGGGTGTTGAGAAACGCCCGGGTCTCGAACAGGCGCCCGCGCATGCGCAGCCAGGCGCCCCACAGGGCGACCAGCAGCATCAACACACCGATGCCTACCATGATGCGGAACGACCAGAAGACGATCCCCACCGGCGGGCGCTCCTCGGCGCTGACCTCCTTGAGCCCGGGCACCTCGCCATCCCACTGGTGAGTGAGGATGAGGCTCGCCAGGTTGGGGATCCCCACCGCCAGGTGGTTGGTCTCGGCGGTGGAGTCGGGGATGGCGAAGAGATAGAGCGGCGCCCCCTCGCGGGTCTCCCAGGCCCCCTCCATGGCGGCGACCTTGGTCGGCTGGTGCTCAAAGGAGTTCAGCCCGTGGATGTCGCCCATGAAGATCTGCGCCGGTGCGACCAGCAGCAGCAGCCACAGGGTCATGCTCAACGCCTTGCGGTTCATCTCCACGGCGCGGTTGCGCAGCAGGAAATAGGCGCTGACGCCGGCGACCACGAAGCCGCCGGTCAGCAGCGAGGCGAGCGCCACGTGGCCGAAGCGCGGCCACAGCGAGGGATTGAAGATCGCCTCGCCCCACGAGGTGACGTGGACGATGCCATCCCGGAACTCGAAGCCCTGCGGGGTCTGCATCCAGGAGTTGGCCGAGAGGATCCAGAACGAGGAGATGAACGTGCCGATGGCCACCATGCAAGCGGCAAACAGGTGCGTCCCGCGCGGGACCCGATCGCGGCCGAAGAGCAGGATGCCGAGGAAGACGGCCTCGAGGAAGAAGGCGGTGAGCACCTCGTAGGAGAGGATCGGCCCGAGGAAGTTGGCGGTGGCGAAGGAGAACTCACTCCAGTTGGTGCCGAACTGGAAGGACATGACCACGCCGGAGACCACGCCCATGCCGAAGACCACGGCGAAGATCTTGATCCAGAACTCGGACAGCCGTCGGTAGACCGGGCTGTCGGTGCGATACCACAGGGCCTCGAGGACGGCGATGTAGGCCGCGAGGCCGATGGTGAACACCGGGAACAAGGCGTGGAACGAAACCACGAAGGCGAATTGCATCCGCGATAAGAGCAGCGGGTCGAGGGCTTCCATCGTTGCGGCACCTCCTGCCTGACAGCTGTATCCGACACCGCCGCGCGGTGCCGGCAGCGCCGATTGGGCGCTTGAATCAACGGAACCTTAACTAAAAGATTTCTAAATAACCACCCGTCCTTGGGCCGATGCAGCGGCGCCGGTCGGCCCTCAATGCGCCTGCTCCCAATCATCGCCAACACCGACCTCGACTTCCAAGGGCACGGACAGCATGCCGCCATCGGCCGCCGTCATCAGCCGGCGCACCTCGTCGCCGATGGTCGTCTCCTGCCCGGCCGGCACCTCCAGCACCAGCTCGTCGTGCACCTGCATGACCAGCCGGGCCTCGGGGAAGCGTTCGGCGAGCAGGGCATCGACATCGATCATGGCCCGCTTGATGACATCCGCCGCGGTGCCCTGCATGGGGGCGTTGATAGCGGTGCGCTCGGCGTACTCGCGGCGCTGGCGGTTGCGGCTGTGAATCTCGGGCACGTGCAGGCGGCGACCGAAGACGGTCTCGACGAAGCCCTGCTCGCGCGCCTGCTCACGGGCGCGGTCCATGAAGGTGCGCACCCCCGGGTAACGCTCGAAATAGCGGTCGATGTAGGTCTGCGCCTCATCGCGGGGGATGCCCAGCTGACGGCCCAGCCCCCAAGCGGACATGCCGTAGATCAGCCCGAAGTTGATCGCCTTGGCGGCGCGGCGCTGCTCGTCGCTGGCCTCGGCGGTGGCGAAGACCTCGGCAGCGGTGGCCCGGTGGATGTCCTCGCCCTGCTCGAAGGCCCCCCGCAGCCCGGTATCGGCGGAGAGGTGGGCCATGATGCGCAACTCCACCTGGGAGTAGTCGGCGGTGATCAGCCGGTGCCCCGGGCTGGCCACAAAGGCCTTGCGGATGCGCCGCCCCTCGGGCGTGCGCACGGGGATGTTCTGCAGATTGGGGTCCGAGGAGGAGAGCCGCCCGGTGGCGGCCACGGCCTGGTGGTAAGAGGTGTGCACCCGGCCGGTCTGCGGGTGGATCAGCTGCGGGAGCTTGTCGGTGTAGGTGGACTTGAGCTTGGACAGCCCACGGTGCTCCAGGATCAGGCGCGGCAGTTCGTGGCCTCGGGCGCTGAGCTCCTCGAGCACCGACTCGGCGGTGGAGGGCTGGCCCTTGGGGGTCCGCTGGATTACCGGTAATCCCATGCGCTCGAAGAAGATCTCCTGGATCTGCTTGGGCGAGCCGAGGTTGAACGCCTCGCCGGCCTCTTCGTGGGCGTGCTGCTCCACTTCCGCCATGCGCGCGGCCAGCTCCTCGCTTTGGCGCTCGAGCAGCCCGCGGTCAACGCGCACCCCGTGGCGCTCCATGCGCGAGAGCACGGGCAGCAGGGGCATCTCCAGCTCATTGAAGACCCGCAGCAGGCCCGGCTCCGCCTGCAGGCGGGGATGGAGCAGCCGGTGCAGGCGCAGGGCGATGTCGGCGTCCTCGGCGGCGTAGTGGCCGGCACGCTCGACGTCGATCTCGGCAAACGGCACCTGCCGGGCCCCCTTGCCGCAGAGCTCCTCGTAGCTGGTGACTTCAACACCCAGGTACTTGCTGGCCAGCGAGTCCATGTCGTGACGGGTGGCAGTGGAATCCAGGACGTAGGATTCGAGCATGCTGTCATAGGCCACGCCGCGCAGCTCGATGCCGTAGCGGGCCAGGACGCTCATGTCGTACTTGAGGTTCTGACCGATCTTCTCGGGCTGCTCGGCCTCAAGCAGGGGCCGCAGCACCTCAAGCACCCGGTCGCGGTCCAGCTGCTCGGGGGCACCGGGGCCGCAATGGGCAACCGGCAGGTAGGCGGCCTGCCCCGGCTCGACGGCCACCGAGACACCGACGATGGCCGCGTCCATGTAGTTCAGGCTGTCCGTCTCCAGGTCGACGGAGAACGCCGGGGCGGCGCGCAGGCGCTCGACCCAGGTGTCGAACCCGTCGTCGTCGAGGACGATCTGATAGTCCGTTTCCGGGGCCTCCGGAGGGAGGCTGGCGCCCGTGCCATCGGCCGCGGCAGCAGCATCGCCGGCCTGGATTTCGGCGAGGAAGCGGCGCATGCCGTAGCGCCGGTAGAGCGCCGCGAGGGCTTCCCGATCCGGCGTCCGACGGACAAGGTCCTCGGGGGCGACATCGAGCTCCAGGTCGCAACGGATGGTGGCCAGGTCCACCGAGAGCGGCAGTTCGTCGAGATGGGCGCGCAGGCTCTCGCCGACCTTGCCGCGGATCTCGTCGGCGCGCTCGCGCAGCGCCTCCAGACTGCCGTAGGCATTGAGCCACTTGGCCGCGGTCTTCGGTCCGACCTTGGGGACACCGGGGATGTTGTCGGAGGTATCGCCCACCAGGGCGAGGTAGTCGCGGATCGCCTCCGGCGGCACGCCGAACTTCTCGCGCACGCCCGCCGGATCCAGCCGGGTGCCGCTCATGGTGTTGAGCAGGGAGACACGCTCGTCCACCAGCTGCGCCATGTCCTTGTCGGTGGTCGAGATGATCACCGGCCCCGGGGCACGCACCGCCAGCGTACCGATGACATCGTCGGCCTCAACCCCGTCCACCTCAAGCACGGGCACGCCGAGCGCGGCGATGATCTGCTTGAGCGGCTCGCGCTGGGCGCGCAGCTCGTCGGGCATGGGCGGCCGGTGGGCCTTGTACTGCTCGAAAAGCTCGTCGCGGAAGGTCCGGCCCGGGGCATCGAAGACCACCGCGAAGCGCGCCTGGGGCTCGTCGGCGAGCAGCTTGTGAAGCATGTTGACCACGCCGTAGAGCGCTCCGGTGGGCTCACCGTCGGCGTTGCTCAGCGCCGGCAGGGCGTGGAAGGCACGGTAGAGGTAGGAGGAACCGTCCACCAGGACCAGGCGGTCGTCCGGTTGTGTCATGCAATCGCTCTCTGTGACTGTTGGCGGGCTACGCGGCTATGATAAAGGTTGCAGTCCCGGAGACGATCAACAGCCCAGCCACGGAGCCTTATGGACCCCAAGAACCCCTTCGCGCACCAGGAGCGCATCCCGCTCAACGGCGCCACGCTGACCCGTGAATCCTGGAAGATTTTCCAGATCATGGCCGAGTTCGTGGAGGGCTTCGAACGCCTTTCGTCGATCAAGCCCTCGGTGAGCATCTTCGGCTCGGCCCGCGTCGCCCCGGACCACCCCTACTACCAGTTGGCCGAGCGTGTTGCCCGCGAGGTCTCCGACGCCGGCTTCTCGGTGGTCAGCGGCGGCGGCGGCGGCATCATGGAGGCGGCCAATAAGGGCGCCCAGGCCGGGAAGTCGCCCAGTGTGGGGCTCAACATCCAGCTACCGAAAGAGCAGGAGGCCAATGCGTACCAAGACATCGCCCTGCACTTCCGGCACTTCTTCTCGCGCAAGGTGATGTTCGTCAAGTACGCCTCGGCCTACGTGGTGTTGCCCGGCGGGTTCGGGACGCTGGACGAGCTGGCCGAGATCCTCACCCTGGTGCAGACCGGGAAGACACCGCGCATCCCCATCATCCTGGTGCACAGCCCCTTCTGGGAGAAGCTGGTGGAGTGGTTCCAGGAGCGGCTGGTGGCCGAGGAGGCCATCGACGCCGAGGACATGCACCTGTTCAAGGTCGTGGATACACCGGAGGAGGTGGTCACGGCCATCTTCGACCACTACGAAGACCGCGGCTTCCAGCCCTCCCGCGAGGAGCGGGAGATTCTGCTCGATCTCTAGAGGAAGGGTGGCCATGAGCAGCAGTCGGGGTGCGCGGGGTGCCGGGGGGCTGGTCCTGGCGGGGATGCTGGTGGCCACCACCGCCGGCGGCTTCGAGGCCGATGAACGGATCACGGTGACCCCGCCTCCCCCACCCGAGGGGCTGATCCGCGACGAACCGGATCTCGAGCCGACGGTGACCATCGTCGAGCGCGACTGGGCGGTCATCGAGGAGTACGGCATCGCGGGGCAGATTTACGCGGTACGCATCCAACCGGCGGTCGGCCCACCTTACCTGCTCTACGACACCACCGGAGACGGCGTACTTGACGGCAGCGGCGGTGAGCACGACCCGCTCGAGCCACCGCGCACGCCGCTGTGGCGGCTGTTTAGCTGGTAGCCGGCTCCAGGCCGGCCCGGTCGGCGATCAACCACTTGGTGCCGGCCTCGTCGAAACGGACCTGCAGGCGGGCATTCGGGCCACTGCCCTCGCACTGGAGCAGGATGCCGTCGCCAAAGCGCGGGTGACGCACCCGGCTGCCCAAGCTCAACCCCGCCGGCGGTTCGTCCCCCGGGAGCGAGGGTCCGCTTGGGGCGGTGGCCGACGGCGGCCCCCGGCGCACCGACATGCGCGGGCGCACCTCCTCCAGACCCTCTCCGGGCAGCTCGGTGAGAAAGCGCGACGGCCGGGCCAACTGGTCAACCCCGTGCAGGCGACGCTTCTCGGCGTGGGTCAGGATCAACCGCTGGCGGGCCCGGGTCATGCCCACGTAGCACAGCCGGCGCTCCTCCTCAAGCCGGCCGGGCTCCTCGACGGACATGCGGTGCGGGAACAGCCCTTCCTCCAGGCCCACCAGGAAGACCACGGGGAACTCCAGCCCCTTGGCCGAGTGCAGGGTCATCAGCTGCACGGAGTGCTCCCAGTCGTCGGCCTGCCCCTCGCCCGCCTCCAGGGCGGCGTGACTCAGGAAGGCCGCCAGCGGGTCCTGGTCCTCCTCTTGGTCATCGCGCTGGGCGAAGGTGCGCGCCGCGGTCACCAGCTCGTCGAGGTTCTCCAGGCGGGCCTCGTCGCGTTCGTGGTAGCGGCGCAGCTCGGCGCGAGTGATGGCCTGCTCCACCTGCTCGTGCACCGGCCGGTGGGCGAGTTCCTGATCCAGGGTATCGATGAACGCCAGGAACTCGGACAGGGCGTTGCGCGCCCGGGCCGCCAGGGCCCGCCCGCCCGCCAGCTCGCGGGCGGCGCGCCACATCGAGACATCGCCCTCCCGGGCGGCATAGCGGACAGCGTCGACGGTCTTGGCACCGATGCCCCGGGGTGGGGTGTTCACCACACGCTCGAAGCTGGCGTCATCGTGGCGATTGGCCACCAGACGCAGATAGGCCAGGGCGTCCTTGACCTCAGCGCGCTCGAAAAAGCGCAACCCACCGTAGACGCGAAACGGCAGACGAGCGGCGTGCAGCTCGTGCTCCAGGGCGCGGGACTGGGCGTTGGAGCGGTAGAGGATGGCGAAGTCGGCGTGGCCGTGACCGCCCTCTTCGATAAGCTGGCGGATCCGGTCCACCACCCAACGCGCCTCGTCGATCTCGTTGAAGGCGGCGTACAGGGTGATAGGCTCGCCGCTGCCCCCGTCGGTCCACAACTGCTTGCCGAGCCGGCCGGCATTGTGCTCGATCAGGCGGTTGGCCGCGTCCAGAATGGTGCCGGTGGAGCGGTAGTTCTGCTCCAGACGCACGACCCGAACATCCCCCATCTCGCGCCGGAAGTGCTCGATGTTTTCCACCCGCGCGCCCCGCCAGCCGTAGATGGACTGGTCGTCATCGCCGACGACGAACAGCTCGGCCCGGGCGCCGGCGAGCAGCTTCAGCCACCGGTATTGCAGGGCGTTGGTGTCCTGGAACTCATCGACGAGGATATGCTCGAAACGACGTTGGTAGTGACCGAGCAGTTCGGGGTCGTCGCGCAACAGTTCGTAGGCGCGCAGTAGCAGCTCGGAGAAGTCCACCAACCCGCCCCGCCGGCACGCTTGCTCGTAGTCGTGATAGATCGCCAGCAGCTCTTGCTGATAGTCGCCGGCGGACTCGGTCACGTCGGCGGGACGCTCGCCCTCCTCCTTGCGGCCGCTGATAAAGCCCCGCACCTGGCGGGGCGGAAAACGGGAGTCGTCGGTGCCGCGGGCGCGCAGGACCCGTTTGACCACCCGTAGCTGATCGTCGGCGTCGAGGATCTGGAAGCCCTCGGGCAACCCCGCACGCTGGGTGTGCTGGCGCAGCAGCCGGTGAGCGATGCCGTGAAAGGTGCCCACCCACATGCCGGCGGTGGCGATACCCAGCAGCTCGCCGATGCGGCCGCGCATCTCGCCGGCGGCCTTGTTGGTGAACGTGACCGCCAGGATCGAGAACGGCGAGGCGCCCTCGGCCTGCACGAGGTAGGCGGCGCGCCGGGTGAGCACGCGTGTCTTGCCGCTGCCGGCGCCGGCGAGCACCAGGGCTCGTCCCGGGGGCAGGCAGACGGCCTCGCGCTGGGCGTCATTGAGGTCTGTGGTCAGGCCATCGATCGGCATATCAGGCAGCAGGCAGGGTCTCGGTAGGATCCTGAAGGACAGGGGCGGTGCACATGCGTTCGACCAGCTCCCGGAAAGTGGGTTCTCGGGCGGTCCCGGCCCGCCAGTAGAGAGCCAGGTCGCGGCTGGGTACAGGCTCAGCGAATGGCCGGAGGCTGATGGCGCCGCGGTCCGGCCCGTGACGGGAGGCGCCTGCCGCCAGGGCCGGCAGCAGGGTGACCCCGACCCCGGCGGCCACCATCTGGCGCAGGGTCTCGAGGCTGGTGGCACGGAAAGCCGCCGCCTCGCCGACGTCGTTGCGCCGGCACAGCTCCAGGGCCTGTTCGCGCAGACAGTGCCCCTCCTCCAGGAGCATCAGCTCGGTCTGCTGCAGATCGCTGGTGTGGACCGGTTCCGGATGGTCCAGCGCGTGGCCACGGGGAACGGCCAGGTAGAACGGCTCGTGACACAGTGGCGCCGAGACCAGGTCGTCACCGCCGATCGGCGATGCAAGGATGGCACCGTCGAGGCTGCCGGCACGCAGCTGATCGAGCAGCCGCTGCGTCAGGTCCTCGCGCAGGTGCAGGCGCAGGCGGGGAAAGGTCTGCGCCAGATCCGGGATGACGTGGGGCAGCAGGTACGGTCCGACGGTGGGGATCACCCCCAGGCGGACATCACCGGTCATCGGCTCGGCCTGGGCACGGGCCACCTCGACCATGTCGTCGACGGCGCTGAGGATCCCGCGGGCCCGCTCCGCCAGCCGCTCACCCAGCGGCGTGAGCAGCACCCGCCGGCGATTGCGCTCGACCAGCTGGACTTCCAGGTACTCCTCGAGCTTCTTGAGCTGCGTGGAGAGCGTCGGCTGGCTGACGTAGCAGGCACGCGCCGCTCGCCCAAAATGCCGGTGCTCGGCCACGGCGACCAGATAGCGGAGGTCGCGCAGGTTCATACAACGGGTCCTGTCATTCGACGGTGACCGACTTGGCCAGGTTGCGCGGCTTGTCCACGTCGGTGCCCCGCAGGACCGCCACGTGGTAGGCGAGCAACTGCAGCGGGACAGTGTGGATCACCGGCGAGATGGCCTCTGGGCCGGCAGGCACTGGGAGGACGTGGAAACCACGCGCGGAGCGCAGGGCGGCGGCGTCGTCGGCGAAGACGAACAGACGCCCGCCACGGGCGCGAACCTCCTGGAGGTTCGAGTGCAGTTTGTCGAGCAGATCGTCCCGAGGGGCGACCGCCACCACGGGCATGCCGTCGTCGACCAGGGCCAGGGGGCCGTGCTTGAGTTCGCCGGCGGGGTACGCCTCGGCGTGGATATAGGAGATCTCCTTGAGCTTGAGCGAGCCCTCCAGCGCCACCGGGTAGTGGGCGCCACGGCCCAGGAAGAGGGCGTGGGCACGGTCGACGAACTGCTCGGCCAGCTCGGCCACCTGGGGCTCGATGGCCACGGCGCGCTCCAGGGCGCCGGGCAGCTGCACCGCGGCCCGGACCAGCTCCTGCTCGGCCTGCGGGCGGCCGCGGCGGCGGGCAAAGGCGCCGACCAGCAGCAACAGGGCGGTCAGCTGGGTGGTGAAGGCCTTGGTCGAGGCGACGCCGATCTCGGGCCCGGCCCGGGTCAGCAGGGTCAGGTCGGCCTCGCGCACCAGCGAGCTCTCGGGGACGTTGCAGATGGCCATCACCCCGCCGTAACCCAGCCGGCGCGACTCGCGCAGCGCGGCGAGTACGTCGGCGGTCTCGCCGGACTGAGAGATCACCACCACCAACGTGCCCGGCGGGACGGCGTGGGCCCGATATCGGAATTCGCTGGCCACCTCGACATCGCAGGGCAGTCCAGCGTAGGTCTCGGCCCAGAACCGGGCGATCAGCCCGGCGTGGTACGAGGTGCCGCAGGCGACGATCTGCAGACGCTCGGCCTGGTCGAGGAGCTGTTCGGCGCCGGGGCCGAACGCCGCCTCGAGGACGCGGCCGTCCGCGTGGCGGCCTTCCAGGGTCTCGGCCACCGCCGCCGGCTGCTCGTGGATCTCCTTGAGCATGAAGTGACGGTAGCCGCCCCGCTCCACCGACTCGGCACTGAGCTCGGAGGTGCGCACCGGTCGCTCGACCGGTCGCCCCTCGGCGTCGTAGATGGTGACACCGTCCCGCGAGAGGTCGGCGAGATCGCCGTCCTCGAGGAAGATGAACTGACGGGTTACCGGCAGCAGCGCCGCCACGTCCGAGGCGACGAAGTGCTCGCCGATACCCACACCAATCACCAGGGGGCTACCGCGCCGGCAGGCGATCATCCGTCCCGGCTCGCGGGCGGAGACCACAGCGAAGGCGTAGGCGCCCTCGAGCTCCGGCAGCCCGCCCCGTACCGCCTCGAGCAGATCGACGCCGCCGCGGGTGTGGCGATCGGCGAAAAGGGTGACCGCGACCTCGGTATCGGTCTCCGACTGAAACTCGTAACCAGCGGCGAGCAGCTGTTCGCGCAGCCGCTCGTGATTCTCGATGATGCCGTTGTGGACCAGGGCCACCTCGCCGGCGGCGGTGTGCGGGTGGGCGTTGATGTCGTTGGGGACACCGTGGGTGGCCCAGCGCGTGTGGGCGATGCCGGTGCCGCCGGCCGGCAGCCGGGGCTCGAGTGCGCTGGCCAGGTCATCGACCCGCCCGGCGACCCGGGTCCGCGACAGACGGCCGTCGGGATCGATAACAGCCATTCCGGCGGAGTCGTACCCCCGGTACTCCAGACGCCTCAGGCCTTCCAGCAGGACCGGGGCCACGTCTCGCTGCGCGCAGGCACCGACGATTCCGCACATATCAGCGAATCCAGATGCCCTGCTCGTTGGGCACGAGCAGCACCGAACAGGGGCAATTGCGGCAGACCTGCTGCGCCGTGCTGCCCAGGGCGAGGTCACGCCCGGGGCCGTCACCGCGCTTGCCCACCACGACCATGCTGCTGCGCTCCTTCTCGGCGACGTTGCGGATCACCCGCGACGGGGTCCCGGTCTCCAGCCGGGTCGTGACCTCGATGCCCCGCGCCTCGGCCTGCTCGGCAAAGTGCTGCAGGCGCTCCTGGCCCTCGGTCCGGGTGTCCTCGTCGGTGACGTGCAGCACGGTGAGCGCACCGGTGTGCTCGCCGATATCCAGGGCCAGGGCCTGGGCCGCGGCAGCCTTTTTGGAGAAGTCGGTGGCCAGCATGGGCCGCTGGAACGTCTCGCCGTGGCCGAAGGTATTCGGGTCCGGGGCGATGCGCTCCATGAGCACCGGCAGCGCGGTCTGCCGGGCGAGTTCGAGGACCGTGGAGCCGTGATAGAACTCGCGCAGCAGCCCCTCGCCGCGCGAGCCGAGCAGGATCAGCTGCGCGCCGTAGCCGCGGCCGATCTTGGCGAGCTCCGGCGCGGGGAAGCCGATCGGCTGCTGGATGTCGACCTGGTAGCCGGCCGCCTGGAGGTCTGACTGCTTCTGGGCCAGACGCCGACGGGCCTCGGCGCGATGGCTCTCGCTGAGATCGTCCGGGTCATCGATGCGCAGGACATCGACCAGCGTAAACTGCTTCGCCCCGAACTTGTGCAGCTCACCGATGGCATCGAGCAGGGGCTGGTAGGGGGACTCGAAGTGCACCGCAACGACTGTGTGGTCGAACATGCTCGCTCCTTACTCTTCCTTGGCACCGTCGGACGCCGGCGTGGCATCGCTATCATCGGGAGGTCCGCGACGGCCCGTCAAGCCGGGATGCTGCCAGCCGGGGATGGTCCGGGCGCGGCTGCGCGCGACGGTCAGGGCGTCGGCCGGCGCGTCGCTGGTCAACGTTGTTCCGGCACCGATGGTCGCCCGGTCACCCACCTGGACCGGGGCGACCAGCTGGCTTCCCGAGCCGATGAAGGCGTCGTCGCCGATCCGCGTGCGGTGTTTGCGGGCACCGTCGTAGTTGCACGTGATGGTCCCCGCGCCGAGATTGGCCCGGGCCCCGACCTCAGCATCGCCGACGTAGGTGAGGTGATTGGCCTTGGCCCCGGGACCCAGACGAGCCGCCTTGGTCTCGACGAAATTCCCCACCCGGGCGCCCTCCTCGAGCACGGTCCCGGGACGGAGATGGGCGAAGGGGCCGATCCGGCACCCGGGGCCGATCCGGGCCTGCTCGATGACAGTATAGGGTCCGAGGTGCGCCCCGTCCTCGACAACGCAGTCCCGGAGCACGGTGCCCTGGGCGATGTGCACGTTGTCGCCGAGCGCCACCTCGCCTTCCAGGGTACAGTCGGGGTCGATGGCGCAGTCGGTGCCGAAGCGCACTTGACCGCGCAGAGTGAAACGCTCGGGGGCCACCAGACGCAGGCCTCCGCGCAGCAGCCGCCGGGCCTCGCGGCGCTGGTACGCCTGCTCGACTTCCGCGAGCTGGACAAGGTCGTTGATGCCGCTGGCCTCGCCGGGGTCCGCAGTGAACCGGGCGAGCACCGGGACGCCGTCCGCGACAGCAGCGGCCACCGCATCGGTCAGGTAGTACTCCCCCTGGGCGTTGTCCGCCGACAGGGCTGCCATCCAGCGGCGCAGGTCGGCGGCCGGAGCCGCCATAAGCCCGGTATTGATTTCATCTACGCCCCGCTGCCCCGGGTCGGCGTCCTTCTCCTCGACGATCGCCACCACGCCCCCGGCTGCATCGCGGATCACGCGCCCGTAGCCGGTGGGATCGGGCACCCGGGCGGCCAGCAGCTCCAAGCCGTGGCCGTCCACCAGCGGCTCGAGGGTGGCCGGGGTAACCAGCGGGACATCGCCGTAGAGGACCAAGACCCGATGATCATCGGGGATCTGCGGTAGGGCGCAGGCGACCGCGTGGCCGGTGCCAAGCTGCTCGGGCTGCTCGACCCAGTGCACCGGATAGTCGGCGTGCGCCGCGGCGACCTCCTGGCCGCCGTGACCATAGACCACGTGCACCTGCTCCGGCCCCAAGGCGAGGGCCGTATCGAGCACGTGGGAGAGCAGGGAGCGCCCAGCCAGCGGCTGCAGCACCTTAGGCTGGGCCGAACGCATGCGGGTCCCCTTGCCCGCAGCCAGTATGACCACGGCAACAGGTGCCCGCATGGTCGGTTCCTCCGTTCGCGTCAGCGCTTGGCCCGCTTGCGCAGGCTCTCGAGGGTTCTCAGCTGCGCCATGGCTTCGGCAAGCTCCGCCTGGACGGAGCTGTAATCCACCTCGTCCTTCTGCTCGCGGAGCTTCTCCTCGGCCCGCCGCTTGGCCTCCAGGGCCGCGGCCTCGTCGATGTCACGGGCACGCACTGCGGTATCGGCGAGTACCGTCACCTTGTGCGGCTGGACCTCGAGCAGGCCCCCGGAAGCGTAGAAGAAGAATTCCTCTTCGTCGCCCTCCGGGGTGATGCGCAGCTCACCCGGACGCAGCCGGGTCAGCAGCGGGGCGTGACGCGGGGCGATACCCACGTCACCCTCGGCCGCCGGCGCAATGACCATGCTCGCCTGGCCGGCGTACAGCTGCTCTTCAGCACTTACGATGTCGACTTGGAGCGTGCTCATGGCACCCCCGGATTACAGGTTCTTGGCCTTCTCGGCGGCCTCTTCGACGGTACCGACCATGTAGAACGCCTGCTCGGGCAGGTGGTCGTACTCGCCGTCGATGATCGCCTTGAAGGACGCGACGGTGTCCTTCAGCGGGACGTACTTACCGGACATGCCGGTAAACACTTCCGCCACGAAGAACGGCTGGGACAGGAAGCGCTGGATCTTCCGCGCCCGGGAGACGGTGAGCTTGTCCTCCTCGGAAAGCTCGTCCATGCCCAGGATCGCGATGATGTCCTTGAGCTCCTTGTAACGCTGCAGGACACCCTGGACCCCGCGGGCGACGTCGTAGTGCTCCTGGCCGATGACCAGCGGGTCGAGCTGGCGCGAGGTGGAGTCCAGCGGATCGACCGCCGGGTAGATACCGAGCTCGGCAATCTGGCGCGAGAGCACGATGGTCGCGTCCAGGTGAGCAAAGGTCGTCGCCGGCGCCGGGTCGGTGAGGTCGTCGGCCGGAACATAGACCGCCTGCACCGATGTGATGGAACCGGTCTTGGTGGAGGTGATGCGCTCCTGGAGCTTGCCCATCTCCTCGGCCAGCGTCGGCTGGTAGCCGACTGCCGACGGCATGCGGCCGAGCAGCGCGGAGACCTCCTGGCCGGCCAAGGTGTAACGGTAGATGTTGTCGATGAACATCAGCACGTCACGCCCCTCGTCGCGGAAGTACTCGGCCATGGTCAGGCCGGTCAGCGCGACGCGCAGGCGGTTACCCGGCGGCTCGTTCATCTGGCCGTAGACCAGCGAGACCTTGTCGAGGACGTTGGAGTCCTTCATCTCGTGGTAGAAGTCGTTGCCCTCGCGGGTGCGCTCGCCGACACCAGCAAAGACGGAGTAACCGGAGTGCTCCACCGCGATGTTGCGGATCAGCTCCATCATGTTGACCGTCTTGCCGACGCCGGCGCCGCCAAACAGGCCGACCTTGCCACCCTTGGCGAACGGGCACAGCAGGTCGATGACCTTGATCCCGGTCTCAAGCAGCTCCTGGCCGCCGGACTGGTCCTCGTAGGTCGGCGCGTTGCGGTGGATCGGCCAGCGCTCCTCGGTCTTCACGTCGCCGGCCTCGTCCACCGGCTCGCCGAGGACGTCCATGATGCGCCCCAGGGTCCCCTGGCCGACCGGCACCGAGATCGGGCCGCCGGTGTTCGAGACTTTCTCCGAGCGCGTCAGGCCGTCGGAGGACCCCATGGCGATCGTGCGGACGACGCCGTCGCCCAGCTGCTGCTGGACCTCGAGGGTCAGGCCCCGCTCGTCGACCACGAGGGCGTCGTAGATCTGCGGCACCTGGTCACGCGGAAATTCCACGTCGACCACTGCACCAATCACCTGAACGATCTTTCCAGCGCTCATTCGGATCCCCTCAGATAGCTTCTCGCGGGCCGCGCAGGCCCGCCGTTGATATTGGAAATCGGTATTAGCCCGAAACGGCCTCGGCGCCCGAGACGATCTCGGTCAGCTCCTGCGTGATCGCCGCCTGGCGGGCCTTGTTGTACGTGATCTGCAGGTCGTCGATGATCTCCGCGGCGTTGTCGGAGGCGCTCTTCATCGCGATCATTCGCGCTGCCATCTCGCAGGCGATGTTCTCGACCACGCCCTGATAGACCTGGGACTCGACGTAGCGGCGCAGCACATCATCCAGCAGCGAGGCAGCGTCCGGCTCATAGATGTAGTCCCAGTTCTCGAGCATTTCCTCCTCGCGAACCGGCTCGACCGGGATCAGCCGCTGGACCTGCGGCCGCTGGGTCATGGTGTTCACGAACTGGTTGCTCACCAGGTTCACCCGGTCGATGGTGCCGTCCACGTAGGCGTCGAGCAGGACCTTGATCGGCCCGATCATCTGCTCGAGCTTCGGGCGGTCGCCGATGTCGCGGACCTCGGCGGGGATCTCGACCCCGGTGCGCTCGAAGAAGCCGATGCCCTTGGCGCCGATGGGCACGACCTGGGCGCCGACGCCCTGCTCCTGCCAGCCCTTGAGGTCGTTGATCGCCGCCTTGAACAGGTTGACGTTCAGACCCCCGCACAGACCGCGGTCGGTGGAGACGACGATGTAGCCGACGCGCTTGACCTCGTCGCGCTCGACCAGAAACGGATGGCGGTAATCCGGATTGGCGTGGCCGAGGTGGCCGATGACCTGCCGGATTTTTTCGGCGTACGGCCGCGTCGCCTCCATACGCTCCTGGGCACGCCGCATCTTCGATGCGGCGACCATCTCCATCGCGCTTGTGATCTTCTGCGTGTTCTGAACGCTCTTGATCTTGGTCTTTACTTCTTTCGCCCCGGCCATGCCGTCACCTATGTGTCGTTAAGGGGCCGGCCGGGGAGCGTGCAGCTCCCCGGCAGCGCGTGCTCACCACGTGCGATTTTTCTTGAACGCGTCCATCGCCTTCTGCATCTCGGCGTGGATCTCGTCGTTGTAATCGCCGGTCTCCGTGATGCGCTGGAGCAGCTCGGCGTGCTCGGCACGCAGGTAGTCGAGCAGCGCCTTCTCGAAACGAACCACCTGGTCGTTCTCGACGTCGTCGACATAACCCTCGTTGGCGGCGAAGAGCACGAAGGCCATCTCACCGACCGACTGCGGCTCGTACTGCCCCTGCTTCATCAGCTCCATGGTGCGCTTGCCGCGCTCGAGCTGCTGGCGCGTGGTCTCGTCCAGATCGGAGGCGAACTGGGAGAACGCCGCCAGCTCGCGGTACTGGGCCAGCGCCAGGCGGACACCGCCGCCGAGCTTCTTGATGATCTTCGTCTGCGCCGAGCCACCCACGCGGGAGACCGACAGACCGGCGTTCACCGCGGGCCGCACGCCCGAGTTGAAGAGGTCCGTCTCGAGGTAGATCTGCCCGTCGGTGATCGAGATCACGTTCGTCGGCACGAAGGCGGACACGTCGCCGGCTTGGGTCTCGATGATGGGCAGCGCGGTCAGCGACCCCGTCTGGCCCTTGACCTCGCCATTGGTGCGACGCTCGACTTCCTCGGCGTTGATGCGCGAGGCGCGCTCGAGTAGCCGGGAGTGGAGGTAGAAGACGTCACCCGGGTACGCCTCACGACCCGGCGGCCGGCGCAGCAGCAGGGAGACCTGGCGGTAGGCCCAGGCCTGCTTAGTCAGGTCGTCGTAGATGATCAGCGCATCTTCGCCGCGGTCACGGAAGTACTCGCCCATGGCGCAGCCGGCGTAGGGGGCGATGTACTGCATGGCGGCCGACTCGGAGGCGCCGGCGTTGACGACGATGGTGTTGTCCATCGCGCCATGCTCCTCGAGCTTGCGCACCACGTTGGCCACCGTCGAGTTCTTCTGCCCGACCGCGACGTAGATGCACTTAATGCCGCTGTCCTTCTGGTTGATGATCGCGTCGACGGCCACCGCGGTCTTGCCGGTCTGGCGGTCGCCGATGATCAGCTCACGCTGACCCCGGCCGATCGGGACCATGGAGTCGATCGCCTTGAGGCCGGTTTGCACCGGCTGATCGACGCCCTCACGGGTGATAACGCCGGGAGCGACCTTCTCGATGGGCTCGCTGGCCTCGGTCTTGATCGGGCCCTTGCCGTCGCAGGGGCGGCCCAGGGCGTCGACCACACGGCCGAGCATAGCCTCACCGACCGGCACCTCGAGGATGCGGCCCGTGCACTTGACGGTGGCCCCCTCCTTGATGTGCTGATAGTCACCGAGGAGGACGGCACCGACGGAGTCCCGCTCGAGGTTCAGGGCCATGCCGAAGGTGTCGTCAGGGAACTCCAGCATCTCGCCGAACATGACGTCGGCGAGGCCGTGGATGCGGCAGATGCCGTCGCCGACACTGACGACGGTGCCTTCGTTGCGGGCCTCAGCCGCCGCGTCGAAGTTCTCAATGCGACGCTTGATGAGCTCGCTGATCTCCGATGGATTGACTTGCATCGTCCTACCTCGTCAATGAACCAGTGCACTCGAGAGGCGGGCCAGTTTGCCCTTCACCGAGCCGTCTATGGTGGTGTCGCCAGCGCGGATAATCGCCCCCCCGATGAGGGACTCGTCGATCCGCGTCTGCAGCCGCACCTCTCGGCCGAGGCGCTTGCGGAGCGCTTCGGCCAGGCGTTCTTGCTGCGCGTCCTCGAGCTGGGTCGCCGAAAGCACCTCGACATCGACGATGCCCTCGGCCTCGGCACGCAGCTGCTCGTAGACCCGGGCGACCTCCGGCGCGTACTGCAGGCGCCGGTTGCTCGCCAGCAGCCGGACGAAATTCTTCCCGGCCTGCCCGATGTCGCCTGCCGCCTCGCAGACTGTGCCGGCGAGTTCCTCGGCACTGATCCGCGGGTGGGTGAGCAGCGAGGCGAGCTGGGGCACCTGCACCACCTCGGCCACCGCCGCAAGCCGACGCGACCAAGCCTCGCGCTCGGTCGCGTCGTCACCGGCAAGCTCGAAGACGGCGCGCGCGTAAGGTCGGGCCAGTGTGCTGCGCTCGGCCATGGCGCCTCCCTAGATTTGCGTCGCCAGATCGTCGATCAGATCCTTGTGCGCCTTGGCGTCCACCTCGCGCTTCAGGATCTGGCTGCTCGCCTGCACGGCGATGGTTGAGACCTGCTTGCGCAGGTCCTCGCGGGCCCGCTGGATCTCCTGATCGATCTCCTCACGGGCGGAGGCCAGGATCCGGTCGGCCTCGGTGCGGGCCTCGGCCCGCGCCTCTTCGATCATCTCGGCCTGACGCTTGTTGGCCTGGTTGATGATCTGGCTGGCCTGCTCGCGGGCGTCCCGCAGCATGGCGTCGACCTCGGCCTGAGCCTTCTCCAGCTCCTCCTTGCCGCGTTCACCGGCGGCGAGGCCGTCGGCAATCTGCTTCTGCCGGTCGGCAAGCGCCTGTTGGATCGGCGGCCAGACGAATTTCATGGTGAACCAGACGAACAGCGCGAAGCTGATCATCGGCCCCCAGAACGTGGCACCAAAGTTCACGGTTTCACCTCCGATCGAGCTGGCGGCTTAAAAGCGCCGGCGTGTGTTTACGCGCCGGCGGCGGCCTCGACAGCACCCAGGAACGGGTTGGCGAAGGTGAAGAACAGCGCGATACCAACGCCGATCATGGCGACGGCGTCGAGCAGGCCGGCGACCAGGAACATGCGAACCTGCAGCATCGGGGCCATCTCGGGCTGACGGGCGACGCCCTCGAGGAACTTGCCGCCGAGGAGGCCGAAGCCGATACCGGTGCCGATGGCGCCGCCGGCGATCAGGATGCCCACGGTCAGGGCGGTCAGCCCCTGGACGTTAGCAATGAGCTCTGCGAGTTCCATGTGATTCCTCCCGGATTCTCAGTATCGAAAGTGGGGCAGTTTAATGTTCTTCATACGCCATGGCCAGATAGACCACGGTGAGCATCATGAAGATGAAGGCCTGCAGCGGCACGACCAGGATGTGGAAGATCGCCCAGGGCGTGCCGAGCGCCCACTGGATCCACCACGGGAGCAGAGAGATCAGGATGAAGACCAGCTCTGCGGCGTAGAGGTTGCCGAACAGTCGCAGGGAGAGCGACACCGGCTTAGCGATGAACTCCACGACGTTGAGGATCAGGTTGGCCGGAGCCAGCCACGGGCCCAGGGGATGGGTGACCCAGCTCTTGAGCCAGCCACCGACACCCTGGCCCATCACGCCGTAGATGATGATCAGCGCCAGCACGCTCAGGGACAGGCCGAAGGTGAAATTCAGGTCGACACTGGGAAGGATCTTCCAGTAGTCCACCCCCACGGCCATCATGATGCTCGGCACCATGTCGATCGGCACGAGGTCCATCAGGTTGGAGAGGAAGACCCAGCAAAAGATGGTCAGCGCCAGCGGCGCGATGACCTTGCTCTTCGCGTGGAAGGTCTCCTTCACCGTCTTGTCGATGAACTCGATCATGGCTTCGACGAAGTTCTGCAGCCCACCCGGTACGCCCGGCGTGGCCTGGCGGGCGGCCAGCCAGAAGACGTAGCAGAACAACGCGCCGAGACCGAACGACATGATCAGGGTATCGATATGGAGCGTCCAGAAGCCGGTGGCCCCGGAGTCGATCGTACCCTCGGTCAGGTCCAGGCGAAGGTTGGTGAGGTGGTGCTGGATGTAGTCCGTCGCGTCGAACTCGCTGTCGGCGCTCATGGCAAACGTTGCTCCCCGGTTTGGTACCGCGCGGATGCGCTAGGTACGGAGGGCCCCCAAGAAGAAGAACCAGTAGGTGCCTAGGGCGGCTGCGTACGTTGTTATCAGCGGCAGAAAGTGCCCGCTTAACCATCGGAGCGCGATAATAAAGAGCACCGCCGTGAGAATCAACTTCACGACTTCTCCGATGTAAAAAGCCCTGAGCACTTGCCGGGGCGCCGTCCCCGGCGCCTTGGAAAAGACGTGGGCCGCGTAGTAGGCCGAGGGGACGATGGCGATCGCGGCACCGCAGGCCGCGGCGATGGCCGACCAACCACCGTCCAGGAGCCAGAGGCCAGTGGCTATGGTGCCAACGCCGGCTTGGGTCAGCAGGACGGCGATAACCACCCGTAACGCCGGGCGGCGGCTGCGCCACATGCCCTGTGGCTCGTAATCCTGATTGAGGGCTTCGCTCACTTCCACGCTTTACGCCCTACGGCATCGATAAGTGGCGGAGTCTAAACGGCGGCATCAGGGGGGTCAAATCAGGCTCCCTTACTCAACGGATACGTCCGAGGATGCCGTCGAGTTCCTCGAGGCTGCTGTAACGGATGACCAGCCGACCCTTGCCCTGGCGGCGGCTGTGCTGGATGTCCACCGGCGCCCCCAGCCGATCGGCGAGCGTATCGCGCAGTCGCTCGACATCCGGGTCGAGGCGCCGGGCATCAACGCCCTGCTCCTGTTCGCTCTCCGAGGGCGCCGCGGCGGCCTTCTGGTAGCGGCGGACCAGGGATTCCGTCTGGCGCACGGTCAGCTGATCGCGGGCTACGCGGGCGGCCGCCTCGCTCTGCGCGGTGCCCGTCAGTCCGGCCAGGGCCTTGGCGTGCCCGGCTTCGAGGCGGCCTTCGCTGACCAATCGCTGTACATCCTCATTCAGTTCGAGCAGCCGCAGCAGGTTCGTTACCGCGGTACGGGAGCGCCCCACCGCCTCGGCGGTCTTCTGATGGGAGAGGCCGAACTCGTGGATCAGCCGCTGCAGGGCACCGGCGGCCTCCAGCGGGTTGAGGTCTTCGCGCTGGAGGTTCTCGATCAGACCGACGGCAATGGCGGCCTCGTCGGGGATGTCGCGGACCAGCGCCGGCACGTGGTCGATACCGGCGCGTTGAGCGGCCCGCCAGCGGCGCTCACCTGCGACGATCTGATAGCGGCCGGCCTCGGTGGGGCGAACCACCAGCGGCTGGACGACGCCCTGGGCGCGGATGGAGTCGGCCAGCTCCTGCAGGGCCTGATCGTCAAAGTGGCGCCGCGGCTGATGGGGGCCACGCTCCAGCAGATCCACGGGCAGGTCATGAAGCTCGCCGCCATCCACCGGCTGGCCGGCGGCGACGGCACCGGGCTCGGCACCGAGCAGGGCATCCAGGCCGCGGCCGAGACCACGCTTCTTGTTCGACATACGTCTGCTCTCTCCTCGGGTTGCGTGCGGTGAGTCGATCAGGCGGAGGCGGCCGTGGCCGCCTGGCCGCTGCGGTGGCGGCGTTCCATCTCGGTGGCCAGGGCCATATACGCCAGGGCGCCGCGCGAGGCGCGATCGTAAGCAAGGGCCGGTAATCCGTGGCTGGGCGCTTCGGCGAGGCGCACGTTGCGCGGGATCATGGTGCGATAGAGCTGCGCCTCGAAGTGGGCGGCGAGCTGCTCACCGACCTGATTGGCCAGGTTATTGCGGGCGTCATACATGGTACGCAGCAGCCCGTCGATGGCGAGGCTCGGGTTGGCGCTGGC
This sequence comes from Halorhodospira sp. 9621, assembly GCF_022228055.1. NCBI lineage: Bacteria > Pseudomonadati > Pseudomonadota > Gammaproteobacteria > Chromatiales > Ectothiorhodospiraceae > Halorhodospira > Halorhodospira sp. 9621. The sequence continues at coordinate 10,301 of NZ_JAJNRD010000008.1, read as the reverse complement.
CTGGACTCCGCGGACGGTATCGAGCAGCGCAGTCAATCCCTCGAGGGCGAAGTACTCGCACTGGATCGGGATCAGAACCCCGTGAGCGGCCACCAGGGCGTTCAGGGTGAGGATATTCAGCGAGGGCGGACAGTCGATGAGGATGTAGTCGTAGTCCTCGGTGACGGCGCGGAGCTGACGACTGAGTCGCTGTTCACGTCGGTCCGCCTCCAGCAACTCGACCTCGGCGGCGGTCAGGTCTCCGTTCGCGGGCAGGACGTCAAAGCCGGCGCCCTCGATGGCATGGATCGCCTCGGAGACAGCCGCCTGCTCGGCCAAGACCTCGTAGGCGGTCGGGGCAATCGCGCGGCGATCCAGCCCCGAGCCGACGGTGGCGTTGCCCTGCGGATCCAGGTCGATGAGCAGGACGCGCTTGCGGTTGGCGGCCAGCGAGGCGGCCAGGTTGACGCAGGTGGTGGTCTTGCCGACGCCGCCCTTCTGATTGGTGATTGCGATGATCCGACCCATGACACTCTCCTGCGTTTCGGCTCCCGGCCAGGCCGGGGTCAGGGTTGAACGGGCGCGCGGCGGATGACGAGTCGGGCGCGCCCCTGACCGGCGATGGCCGGCAACTCGTGAACCTCGAGCTCCGCGGCAACCTCGCCGGGAAGCTCGGCCAACTCTTCCTCGTTGCGCTCGCCCTTGAGGGCGAGCAACGCCCCGCCCGGCGCGAGCAGGCACCGTGTTCCCTCGATCAGTCTGACCAGTGGGGCAACGGCACGTGCGGTGACAACCGCAAAGGTGCGCTGGTCGAACGATTCCATGCGCGCCTGACGGACCTGGACGTGGCTCAGACCCAGTTCGGTGGCGCATTGGCGGAGGAAGCGCGTCTTCTTGCCGTTGCTGTCGATCAGGGTGACCGGCCGTTCGGGCTCCACCAGGGCCAGAGCGAGACCGGGGAACCCTGCGCCACTGCCGACATCCGCCAGGGCGCCGGGCGGGAGATGGTGCCGCACCACCAGGCTGTCGAGCAGGTGGCGATCGATGAGCGTCCCGGTATCCCGCGCAGCGGTGAGATTGTACGCGCGATTCCAGCGCATGAGCAGGGACAGGTACGCCTCGAGGCGCTGCCGGGCAGGGCCATCGAGGTCGATATCGAGCTCCTCAAGGCGCGCATTCAGGTGGTTACGCGGCATCTTCATCCTCACTGACAGCCCGCAGCCACCCGCGGCGGCGCAGATGAATGAGCAGCAGCGAGATGGCAGCAGGGGTCACGCCGGGCAGGCGTGCGGCCTGCCCCACCGTTGTTGGGCGCATACGGGTCAGCCGCTCGCGCACCTCGGTCGAGAGGCCATCGATGGCCCCATAGTCCAGGGCGTCCGGGATACGGACGCTCGAATAGCGCTGGTGGCGCTGGTTTTCCAGGTCCTGCCGTTCCACGTAGCCGTCGTAGCGCGCCTCGATCTCCAGCTGCCGCACGGCACGCTCGGTTGGCCGGTCGGTCTCCAGGGCGCCGATGAATCGGACATCGTCGTACGAGAGTTCGGGGCGGCGCAGGAGGTCGTAGAGGCTCTGATCGCGCCGAAGACGTGCGCCCAGACGCTCCTCCTGCGCAGCGGAGAGCCCCCCCGGCTGAACACGCGTCGCCTGCAGGCGCTGGCGCTCGCTCTCCAGCGCATCCCGGTAGCGCGCGAAGCCGGCCCACTGCGCCTCTCCGACCGAGCCCAGGCCGCGGCCGATCTGCGTCAAGCGGTCCTCGGCGTTGTCATCACGCAGACGCAGTCGGTGCTCGGCACGGCTGGTGAACATTCGGTACGGCTCGGTGACGCCGGTGGTGACCAGATCGTCGATCAGCACGCCGATATAAGCCTCATCCCGCGTCGGGAACCAAGGATCCTCGCCGGCGGGTACACGGGCTGCGTTGAGTCCGGCGATCAGTCCCTGGGCGGCGGCCTCCTCGTAGCCGGTGGTGCCATTGATCTGCCCAGCCAGATAGAGCCCGCCGACGGTGGCACTTTCCAGCCAAGGGGTCAGTCCGCGGGGGTCGAGATAGTCGTACTCGATGGCGTAGCCGGGGCGGGTGATTTGTGCCTGCTCGAGGCCCGGCATGCTGCGGATCAGGGCCTCCTGAACGGCAAATGGGAGCCCGGTGGAGACGCCATTGGGGTAGAGCTCAGTGGCGTGGAGCCCCTCGGGCTCGAGGAACACCTGATGGTGATCGCGATCGGCGAAACGTACCACCTTGTCCTCGATGGACGGACAGTAGCGCGGCCCAGAGGACTGGATGGCACCGCTGTACATCGGCGACTCGTCGAGCGCATCACGGATGATGCGGTGGGTCTCGGGGGTCGTCCAGCTGATCAGGCAAGCCGCCTCGGGGAGCGGGCGCTCCGGCGGACAGAACGGCGAGAACAGTGGGCGCGGGTTGTCCCCGTGTTGGGCGTCTAAACGGTCAACCGCGACGCTGCGGCGGTCGATGCGCGGCGGGGTGCCGGTCTTCAGCCGCTGAACCGGCAGACCGAGATCGCGCAACGATGCCGCCAACTGATCGGCCGCCGGATCGCCGGCACGCCCCGCGCTGTGGCGGGAGGCCCCGATGTGGATCCGTCCGGCCAGGAAGGTTCCGGCCGTGATGACCACTGCTGGGGCATGGAAGCGGGCACCGCTTTCGGTCCGTACGCCGCAACAGCGATCACCCTCGATCAGCAGCTCGTCGGCAGCATCCTGAAAGAGCGCGAGGCTGGGAAGGACGTCGAGTGCCTGTCGAGCGGCACGGGCGTACGTCGGTCGGTCCGCTTGGATGCGGGTCGCACGAACCGCTGGGCCCTTGCGCTGGTTCAGCACGCGCGCGTGGATAGCCGAGGCGTCGGCAAGGCGCCCCATGACGCCGCCAAGGGCATCAATCTCACGCACCAGGTGCCCCTTACCGATCCCGCCGATGGCGGGGTTGCAGGAGAGCGCACCAATAGTCTCAAGATTGTGCGTGATCAGCAGGGTCGAACGCCCCAGACGGGCGGCCGCAGCGGCGGCCTCGGTGCCGGCATGGCCGCCGCCTATAACGATGACATCGTAGCGGTTGGTGTTCATGCGGGGATTTTGGGCCGCCGGGGCAGAACCCTCAAGGGGGATGTTCCACGTGGAACAGTGCACACCCCCCGACTGGGCTCCCCTCCCCAAAACCGGAGTGTTCCACGTGGAACTACTTGCCGATGCAGAACCCAGAGAAGATCCGATCCAGTAGTGCTTCGTGGCTGACGCGGCCTGTAATCTCGCCCAGCGAGCTCTGCGCCCGACGCAAGGCCTCCGCGACCAGCTCTTCCTCACCGCCCCGCGTCGCTGCCCCCAGCGCCTCTTCGAGTTCTCCGGCGGCCCGATCCAGCGCATCCAAATGACGCTGCCGCGCCGCCCAGGCGTCGTCCCCAGCCTCGCCGGCCACCAGCGACTCCAGACCGTCGCGAAACGCCTCCATGCCAGCCCCGGTCCGCGCACTGACCCGCGCCACCGACACGTGCCCACCGAGTGCGCCACCCTCTTCCCACCCGGGTGCCTCCCCGGTCTCGTCGATCTTGTTCCAGACCACAACCGCCGGCCCGGGCGCCTGCGCCTCCAGCCGCTCTCGCAGCTCCCCGTCGAGCGCCCCACCGGCCTCCACAACCACTAAAAGCAGATCCGCCTCCGCTGCAGCCGCCCGTGCACGCCGGGCGCCTTCAGCCTCGATTTCGTCCTGCTCCTCGGCACGCCGTAATCCGGCCGTATCCAGCAGCTCCGCCCGCCTCGCCCCGATCACCGCCCGCTGCCGCACCACATCCCGCGTGGTGCCCGCGCGACCCGAGACAATCGCCGCCTCCTCCCCGCTCAGTCCGTTCAGCAAGCTCGATTTCCCCGCGTTCGGCGGCCCAATGAGCACCACCCGCATTCCATCGCCGAGTCGGACCCCTGCCGATGCGCGCCGCCGAATCTCCTCAAGCTCCCCCAGCAAACCCCGAACCTCTCTGCCGAGCTCCGGCGGATCGGCCGGCACGTCCTCGTCGTCCGGGAAATCCAGGAAGGCTTCCACATGCGCCCGCAGCTCGAGCATGCGCTCCCCGAGCCGATCCACCCGCTGCCCGAAAGCGCCGGAAAGAGCGCGCAGCGCCGCCCGACGAGCGCTGTCCGTCTCCGCCTCGATCAAAGACGCCACCGCCTCGGCCTGCGTCAGATCCAGCCGACCATTGAGGAAGGCGCGCTCCGAGAACTCCCCGGGCCCAGCCGGACGCGCTCCCGCCGCGCAGAGCGCCCCGAGGATCGCTCCCACCGCCGCAGGGCTCCCGTGGCCCTGCAGCTCCACCACGTCCTCCCCGGTATACGACGCCGGCGCCTTGAAAACCAGAACCAGCCCTTGATCGAGCACTTCCCCGGCCGCATCCCGAAAGCGCCGCAGTGCCGCCTCCCGCGCCGCCGGCAGCGGACCGGCCACCGCTTCCGCGACCGCCAGTGCCCGCCGACCGGATACCCGAACGACAGCGACCCCGCCCTGCCCGGACGGGGTCGCCATCGCACAGATCGTGTCGGCCTGCCGGCCGTCGTCTACGCTGTGTCGGATTTCTCCACCTGACGCAGTATGTACCATTGCTGTGCGATCGACAGGATGTTGTTGGTCAGCCAGTAGAGTACCAGTCCCGCCGGGAACAGCATGAAGAAGCCGGTGAACACGAAGGGCAGGACCTGCATCACCCGCTTCTGGATCGGATCCATCGGCGGCGGGTTCAGCTTCATCTGCACCAGCATGCTCGCGCCCATCAGCAACGGCAGGATGAAGTAGGGATCGCGGCTGGACAGATCCTGGATCCAGAGCATGAACGGCGCGTGCCGCAGCTCGACACTCTCGACCAGGACCCAGTACAGGGCGATAAACACCGGGATCTGCACCAGGATCGGCAGGCAGCCGCCCAGCGGGTTGATCTTCTCCTTCTTGTAGAGCTCCATCAGCGCTTGGTTCATCTGCTGCCGATCATCCGAGTAACGCTCCCGGATCTGTTGCATCTTCGGCTGAACCTTGCGCATCTTCGCCATCGAGCGATAGCTGATCGCAGAGAGCTTATAGAAGGCGATCTTAATCAACAGCGTCAGGATCAGGATCGCCACGCCCCAGTTCTTGACCAGGTTTTCGATCTGATCCAACGCCCAGAACAGCGGGTTGGCGAGGATGGTCAGGAACCCGTAATCCACGGTCAGACGCAGGTCGTCGACCTCCAGCGCCGACCCCACCGCCGTAAGCCGGTCCTGCTCCTTCGGGCCGATGAACAGCCGGTTCGTCTTCTGACCGCTTTCCCCCGACTCGAGCTGCAGCCACGGCGAAGACATGCCGAGCAGGTACGTCTCCTGCGGGAGTGCCCGCGTGTAGTAACGGTACGTCTCGCCACGCTCCGGGATCATCACCCCGAGGAAGTAGTGCTGGAGCATGGCCGCCCACCCGTCACGCACGTCCCGCGACAGGTCCGAGTCCTCCATGTCGCTGAAGGAGATCCGGCTAAAGCGATCCTCCTGCGTATACAGCGATCCCCCGGTGAAGCTGTGGATGTACCACGGCGTGGTGCCCGGCGGATCCGGCCGACGACGCAGCTGGATGAACTGGAACCCGCTCCAGTCCGCCTCGGCGTTGTTCTCGACCTCGTGGCGGACATCAACCAGGTAGCTGTCCCGCCGGAAGGTGTAGACCTTGCGCACCTTGACGCCGTCTTGCTCCCAGACCAACGGAACCTCGACGGTGTCCTCGCCCTCGCCGAGCTCGAACGCCTCCTGTTCCACCTCGTAGCGCGCGTCTCGGCCTGGTACAGGTCCATCGCCGCCGAGCCCCGCCTGAGCGACGAACAACGGTTCACCCTCATCGCGCAACAGCCGGTACGGCGTCGGGTCGTCCGAAGCCTTCTGGTGCTTGAGCAGATCCAGTTGCCGAATGTCACCGCCCCGGGTGCTGATCTCCGCCTCAACCAGATCGGTCCTCACCCGCACCCGCTTGGCATCCTCCTCGTCCGGATCCACGACCCCTTCCGCCATCGGGTCCCCGGCGTCGGGCTCCTCGGCCCGGGACGGTGCATCCGGTGCCTCGTCGTCGACTTCGACCTCCTGTTCCTCCACCACTGTTTCCGCGGGTTCCATCTGCTCCCGCTCCCAGGCGAAGTACAACAGCAGGCTGATCCCGGCCAGGGCGATCAGGAGGATGAGGCGTTGATTCTCCATGGGGATCTACTCTCGCGTACGGTCGGTGCGCTCCGGTACGGGGTCGAGCCCGCCCGGATGCCACGGGTGACATTTGCCCAGACGCTTCGCCGCCAGCCAACCTCCGCGCCACGGACCGTGACGGGAGATCGCCTCTGCGGCGTATTCAGAACAGGTCGGGAGGAAACGGCAGCGCGGCCCCAGAAACGGGCTCACCACATACTGATAGGTTCGGATCACCCCGATCAGGAGCCATCGCATGGCCGCCCCCGCGCGTGCGCCCAGAGTTCCTCCAGCGCGCTGAAAAGGGTCGCGTTGTCCGCCTCGGCGACGGCACCGCGCACCCCAACCACAAAATCGCGGTCCGGCAGAGCCGCCTGCCGGACCCGGAAACTTTCGCGGATGATCCGCTTGACTCGGTGCCGTTGTGTGGCCCGGCGCAGTACCCGTTTGGGCACGGCCAGCCCCAGCCGCGGGCGCCCGCACCCATTTTGCCGCGCGCTGATGCGGAAGTAGCGGTTCGACGCCCGCCACTCCGGGGTTCGGAGCACTCCCTCGAACTCCGCACGCTGGAGCAGCCGTGCGGCCCGCGGGAACCTCTCGTCGACCGACAAGAGGAAGCAGGGACCCGGATCAGGCCGTCGGGGTCAGACGCTTGCGCCCCTTGGCGCGGCGGCGCTTGAGCACGAGGCGACCGCCCCGGGTGGCCATGCGGGCGCGGAACCCGTGGGTCCGCTTACGCTTGATATTACTCGGCTGATACGTGCGTTTCATGGTTCACGACTCGTTCATAGAAAGGGATCGGGAGGCCGTCCTCCGGCCAGTGAGCCGCGAATCTACTTCGCCATCAAGGGCCTGTCAATTGCTACAGCGACGCACCGCGTTGCTGTGGAAAACCGGGGAAACCTGTGGATAACCTCCGGACCCCCATTTAGACTGTGTCGTCCACAACCCCCGGCCTTCCCGGCCCACCACCCGGAACAACGAGGTAGCCGTCACGATGGACGACTCGGTCTGGAGCGCGTGCCTTCAGCAGCTAGAGCGCGAGATCCCCGAGCAGCAGCTCAACACCTGGATTCGACCCCTGCAGGCGCAGCTCGAGGGCGACGCCCTGCGCCTCTATGCGCCGAACCGCTTCGTCCTCGATTGGGTGCGCGACAACTTCTCCGCGCGCATCGGCGAACTCCTCGCCGAGATCCGTCCCGGTGAAGCGCTGCGCGTGGAGCTTGAGATCGGCTCCCCGCCCACGCCGGAACAGCGCCAGGGCAGCACCGGCGGTACGGCGCAGGCGTCCACGCAGCGCAGCTCCGAACCGCGACAGCGACCCGTCGACTCCAATCTCAACCCCGGCTTCACCTTCGATTCCTTCGTCGAGGGCAAGTCGAACCAGCTTGCCCGTGCTGCCAGCATGCAGGTCGCCGACAACCCGGGCGGCGCCTACAACCCCCTCTTCCTCTACGGCGGGGTCGGTCTCGGCAAGACCCACCTGATGCACGCCGTCGGCAACGCCATCCGCACGGCCCGCCCCGAGGCCCGCGTCCTCTACCTGCACTCGGAACGCTTCGTCGCCGAGATGGTCAAGGCGCTCCAGCACAATGCGATCAACGAGTTCAAGCGCCATTATCGCAACCTGGATGCCCTGCTCATCGACGACATCCAGTTTTTCGCAGGCAAGGAGCGCTCCCAGGAGGAGTTCTTCCACACCTTCAACGCCCTGCTCGAAAGTGAGCAGCAGGTGATCATGACCTGCGATCGCTACCCGAAGGAGGTCAACGGCCTCGAAGAGCGTCTGAAGTCCCGTTTCGGCTGGGGGCTCACGGTGGCCATTGAGCCACCCGAACTCGAAACCCGCGTCGCCATTCTCAAAAGCAAGGCCATCCGCGACGGCGTCGACCTCCCCGATGAAGTCGCCTTCTTTGTGGCCAAACGCCTGCGCTCGAACGTCCGCGAGCTCGAGGGCGCCCTGCGCCGCATCACCGCCAATGCGCAGTTCACCGGCCGCGCCATCGATGTCGACTTCGCCAAGGAAGCCCTGCGCGACCTCCTCGCGCTCCAGGACAAGCTAGTAACCATCGACAACATCCAGAAGACCGTGGCGGCCTACTACAAGATCCGCGTCGGCGATCTGCTCTCCAAGCGTCGCAGCCGGTCCATCACGCGGCCCCGCCACATGGCCATGGTCCTGGCTAAGGAACTGACTTCCCACTCACTGCCCGAGATCGGCGACGCCTTCGGCGGTCGCGACCACAGCACCGTCCTCCACGCCTGCCGCAACATCAAATCGCTGATCGAGGACGATGCACGCCTCGCCGAGGACTACGACAACCTGTTGAGAACCCTGAGCACTTAACCGGGGGCAAGCTGTGGAAAACCCGTGGAGGCTTTCCCGCCTCATTTTCCTCCCCAGGTTTTCCACACGTGGCACACCACTGGCACCGGTACTTGTTGTGAACTCTTTGTTCCTTCCCAGACAGTGCCTTATCAACGCTTTCCACAGGTTGACGCGGGGCCAATAACAACAACAAGCTTTCTCTTTTCCTAAGCAGTCATTACAGCCAACGAGGACGAACATGCGCTTCGAGGTCCAACGCGAACCCCTGCTCGCCGCTCTCCAGTCCATCGTCGGGGTCGTCGAGCGCCGCCAGACCCTGCCCGTTCTCGGCAATATCCGGGTCGAAGCACGCCCGGAACAGCTCCAGCTGACCGCCACCGACCTCGAGGTGGAACTCGTCGCCTACCTCGAGGCTCACACCCAAGACGAGGGTGTCATTACTCTTCCTGCGCGGAAATGGCTGGATATCTGCCGTAATCTTCCGGAAGGTGCCTCGATCAGCATCGAAACGAACCAGGATCGCGCTACGCTTCGTGCCGCCAGCAGCCGTTTTTCCCTCGCCACCCTGCCGGCCGACGAATTCCCCGAGGTAGAGTCCATCGGCCAAACCGAGTCCGTCGATATACCACGCACGGAGCTGCGCAAACTGATCGAGCGCACCCATTTCTCCATGGCGCAGCACGACGTCCGCTACTACCTCAACGGTCTGCTCCTCGAGCTCACCGGCAGCGGCGCGCGTGCGGTGGCCACCGACGGTCACCGCCTCGCCCTGGCCGAGAGCGACAGCCCGGTGAGCGTCTCCCAACCTCGGCAGGTCATCGTGCCGCGCAAAGGTGTCCAGGAGCTCTTGCGCCTGCTCGATGACGCTGATGAATCCGCCACCCTGGAATTCGGCACCAACCACGTTCGCGTCACCCTCCAATCGGTGCGCTTCACCTCCAAGCTCATCGATGGTGTCTTCCCCGACTACAATCGGGTGATCCCCCAGGACGGCGACAAGCACGTGCTGATCGACCGCCAATACCTGCGTCAGGCCCTGACCCGCGTCGCCATCCTCTCCAACGAGAAATACCGGGGCATCCGCTTTGCGGTGGAGGGCGACACCCTTCGCATCGGTTCGCACAATCCCGAACAGGAAGAGGCCGAGGAGGAAGTCAGCGTCGACTATGGCGGTGACGCCGTGGAGCTCGGTTTCAACGCGAACTACCTCCTCGACGCCCTCGGCGCCCTGGACACCGAACGCGTGCAGGTCACCCTGACCGATGCCAGCAGCAGCGGCTTGATCCGCGGGGAGGGCCTGGACAACGCCCGCTACGTCGTGATGCCGATGCGGCTCTGAGCTAAATGGAACGCCTGGAGGTCCACGGCTTCCGCAATCTGGATGAGACCCAGCTGCGGCCCCACCCTCACGTCAACGTGGTGATCGGGCCCAACGGCGCGGGCAAGACCAGCCTGCTCGAGGCAATCTACTTCCTCTCGCGGGTTCGTTCCTTCCGCACCCGGCAGAGCGATCGGTTGATCCGCTGGGGGGCGGACGAGGCGCGGGTCATCGCCGGCCGCGGCCAGGATCGCCTGGGGGTGGCCCGCTCCCCCGGCCATACCCGGCTGCGTCTCAACGGCGCCGACGCCAGCACCCGGTCGGCGCTGGCAGCCCGCCTACCGGTGCAGCTGATCAACACCGAGCACCAGCGCCTGCTGCTCGATGGACCCCGGGTCCGCCGCCAGTTCCTCGACTGGGGCACCTTCCACCTGGAGCCCGGCTACCGCGCGCGGGGGGCCCGGGCCCCCCCCC
>NZ_JAJNRD010000079.1:0-1777 GCF_022228055.1 Halorhodospira sp. 9621 | reverse complement strand
CCAGGGATCCAGGGGGAAGGAGGCAGGCGATGCTGGTACTGGATCGACGCGTGGGTGAGCGGCTTTTGATCGGTGAGGACATTGAGCTTGAGGTGATCGATCTCAAGCCGGGGCGGATCCGGCTCGGGATCGAGGCGCCGGAGGCCGTGGTGATCCGTCGCGCCGAGGTGCCCGAGCAGCGCAATGCGAAGGAGTCGAGTGGTGAGCCGCAGGAATGAGTCGATCCGCCCGCTGAGAGGCTTTGAGGATGCGGAGACCTTTGGTGCGTTCTGCCGCGATCTGCTCGACTTTGCGCAGCAGGCGAATGAGCAGATGAACGCCTTCAGCGGGCATCTTGAGCGTGATGAGCGCTCGTGTCGGGATGCGCGGCAGACAGCGTATGTCGCCGAGCACCTGCAGCAGCGGGTGATGGCTACGCGCGTGGAGCTCTCCCTCGATCCGGATGGCGAGCACGACGATGCGCTGCGGGATCTGGCGCGCACGCTCTATGCCGATCAGTTCCTCGCCCGGGAGCTTCGCTACGGGATCAGTCGGCATGCGGCGGGGATCTCCGGGCCGGAGCGGCGTGAGCAGTTTGTGGCCATGAGCCGGATTCTCAGCGCACGCAGCCAGCTCTACCAAGCCGTGGAGGTGCTGCGGCTGATGCTCTTCGAGCACGAGATGGATGTGCGCACCTACGAGGATGAAAACGCTTTATGCCTTGGCGCCTCGCAGGCGCTGCTGCGCAGTCTGGGGTGGTCGGGGCAGGCTGAGTAGTTGGAGGGAGAGGGCAGGATGTCGGCTGACGTGAAGAAATCTGTGTGCGGTGCTCTGCTGGTGATCGTCCTGCTTGCGGGCACGCCGGTGGCGGCCTGGGCCGGCCCGGGGGGCGGGTTCGTGAGCCTGGTGCTTGCGGATTTCGACTACGAGGAGCCGGATGTGATGGAGGAAAGCGGCGGGCTCTACGGCGTGCGGGGCGAGGGGCAGCTGCCCGTGGACCGGGCCCGGTTGCGTTTCGATGGCGAGCTGCTGGTTGGTGGGACGGACTACGAGGGGCAGACCTGGGGCGGTGCGCCGGTTGAGACCGAGACCGGGGATCGGGTGATCAACCTTGGCATGCGGGTGGTTGGCCGCCAGGAGCCGGTGGCCCCGGTGATCGGCATCGGTTACCGGTACTGGGAGCAGGATCTGCGCGGCCCGGGTGGTTACCGGCGGGCGCATCAGTATGTGTATCTGCCGATCGGCATGGAGATTGGGCGCCAGGATACGAGCCGGTTCTGGCCGCCGCAGGCGCGCCTTGAGCTGCGGCATCTGCTCGGCGGGCATGTCGAGTCGGATCTTAGCGACGTGGACCGGCGCTTTGAGGATGCCGAGAACGACCTCGACGGCGGGTTTGGGCTGAAGGCGGAGCTGGTCTCGACGTTCGAGGGCGCCGGACGGCCCTGGCAGCTCGGGGTGTTTGTGCGCTACTGGGAGATCGATGAGTCGGACCCCGAGGTGGTCGATCTCGGTGGCCAGCTGACCGAGGTCTATGAACCCGAGAACGAGACCCGCGTCGTTGGACTGCGTTTTGGAATAGGCCTCTAAGGCCCTGCAGCGGCCCAGGTCACAGGGGGGCGGCTGCTTGGGTGCTAGCGGATTGGGAGAAGTGGATGCTGATTCTGCAACGGCGTGTGAACGAGTCGCTGCGTATTGGTGATGAGATCGAGGTCCGGGTCCTGGGTGTGAAGGGTAGCCAGGTCAAGATCGGGATCGAGGCGCCGGAGTCGGTGCCCATCCGCCGAGAGGAGCTGGAGCC
>NZ_JAJNRD010000078.1:0-1794 GCF_022228055.1 Halorhodospira sp. 9621 | reverse complement strand
AATGACTACTGTTGACCCGGTCGGCGACGCTCAGTAGGGAGTGGCCGACCCTACTGAGAGGCAGGGGGAGCACGGCTGGTGATATCGTGCCGAAAATATAAGGCTCTTTATATGCGTGCCACTCCCCCTGCATCGCCGGCCTAACGATGAGAAAGCGATGCGGTGAACGCTCCATTCCTGAGGACGAGGGCCGGCGAGAGTCGCTTCTTTGGTTATTGGTATCGGTGAGGTGTGCTATGGACAAACCACTCCTCGCAGTCGGTATCGATCCGGCCAAGCGCCAGCATCACGCCATGGGCGTCTTATACCCGGACGAGCTGGTACTCGAGAGCACTTTCGCCAACGACGTCGCTGATATCGAACATCTCGATGCCCAGGCCGCGGAGCTGGCTCAGCGCCACCAGGCGGAACTCGTCTACGGGGTCGAGGACCACCGGGGGTTGGGGCGGCGTGCCGTGGAAATCCTCCAGCGGCGTGGACGCGAGGTGCGCGTGGTCAACCCGCTAACCACCAACCGGCAAAAGGAGTTCTACGGGGAAGACAAGAACGACGCCGTCGATGCCCGCGCTATCGCGGCAGTGGTATTGCGACGCCGGAGACACCTACCCGATGCCACGGATCGGGACGAACTGATCACGGCAGTCCGCGAGACCGAGCGCACCTTGCAGGACCTGTCAGAGCGCCGCAGTAGTGCGCTGTCGCAGCTCCATGAGCAGCTTGGTGCGGTCTACCCCCCGAGCTACGATCGATTCTTCAGTAAGCTCAAAGGGCCCTGGGCACTGCTGTTTTTCCGACGTTTCCCATTGCCGCAGGATCTGGTGGATCACGACTCAGAATCTCTAGCCGACGTCCTAGCAGATCTTGCCCGTGGGCCTACCGGAAAGGCCGGCTGCAGGCACTCGCGTGAAAAGTTACGCGAGCGCGCGACCTGGATTCTGGATGCGACCTCCGGGCTCGGAGCGATGCCGCGAACACGAGCGCTAGCACTCAAGGCAGAGCTCATTCGCCAGCTCTGCGATGAGATCCTCGCGCTCAATGACCGGATCGAGCGACTCGAGCGCATGCTCTCTGAGGACCTGCTGCCACAGCTTGATGAGCGGGTTATTACCACTTTGCCGGGCGTCGGCGTTTCCTTGGGGGCCGCAATCATTGGCGAGACGGGCGATATCCTTCGGTTCCCGAGCCGGGATGCTTTCGCCAAATACAACGGCACTGCGCCCGCTGAGTACAGCTCTGGAGGCCGAGAACGTCACCGTAGCCGGCGAGGGTGCAATCGCCGGCTCAAAAGGGCTCTGTGGCTCGCTGCGAGGGCTGCTGTGCTCCACGACGACCTAGCCGCGGATTACTACCATCGATGCCGTGCGCGCGGTATTAGCAAAATCGATAGCCTGAAACGTGTGGCTCGCCGGATGTCGGACATCATCTATGCGATGCTCCGCAGGGGCGAGCCATACAACCGGGACTGCCTGATCCCGAACAAGCAGGGATCCGCGGATAAGCCGGAGACCGGTGGCACGGCCTCAAACGGGCCAAATCAAAACAGCCTTACCGATCCCCGGCACGAACAAAATAGGCAGCAGGCTCCAGTAGATCAAGCTGGAGAAGCGGAGCGGGGTCCGCCTCAGGGTAGCACTGCGGTTAGCAGAAGCCGGCCGCAGGGCGCGGCAGACCCCAATTACGCCGTAGCGGGCTCCGCCCTCTTGTCAGAAAGCGCATAGAAAACAACGCTCAGCTCTTGGTCGAGTAGAGGCTTGAGCAGTCCGGCGCTCGCCTTCTCGACAGCCTCGCGGTGCC
>NZ_JAJNRD010000077.1:0-1809 GCF_022228055.1 Halorhodospira sp. 9621 | reverse complement strand
GTCACCTCCAGTTGGTCGAATAGGTCGAGCTGGACCGCGTCCGGCCGGGTGATCCCGGTCAAGCGGTGGCCCTCAATGTTCACCCCGTGGAATTGCAGTTGCTTCAGAGCCTCGAGGGCGCGCTCGACGCTGATGCTCGCGCCGCGGTGTTTGAGCCGCATGCGCATGACCCGGTGGAGCAGAAGCGCGAGGAAGCAGATCGCCGCGTGCGCGTAGATCCGCTCCGGCAGCCGATGGTAGACCGGGGCGATCTCAAGATCGCGCTTGAGAACCCGGAAGCCACGCTCGATATCGGCCAGCGACTTGTAACGGGCCACGACGTCCTCGGCCCCGAGATCCGGCACGTTGGTCAGTAGCACCAGCTTGCCATCCAGGCGCTGCGCTCGATCGACCGCGTCCTCAAGCACCTCAAACGTAAAGCGCCCGTCCTCGATGGCCATCCCGAAGAAACGGCTGTACTGCTTCTCCAGAACAGCCCGCTGAAAACGCGCGAATGCGCCGGCGTCAGTGGCCTGGCGGCCCCGACTGCGTTCGCCCGCATCCTGGGCATCGAGCTTGGCGACCAGTTCATCCCCAAAGGCGGCCAATTCATCGATCTTCTCCCGGCGGCGCTGGCGCATCGCGGCCGCCGCCTCCGGGTCATGCGCGACGACCAGGCGCCGGCCATCCATGCGGGTCTCGCGGACACTCGGCACTTCGCTGGCAAACTCCAGGGTGTCGATGGCGGCGGCAAAGTCGCTGTATCGTCCCGCGGGCACCGCAAGGATGTACTCCAACTGGTGACCATCGCCGACGGTCATGGCCTCGATCTGCTCGACGTTATCCAGGCTGATTAGCCCCCGGTCGGCGACAACGACGACCCGCCGGATGGGGTAGCGCTTGAGGCAGCGCTGGAGCATCGGCAGCAGCGTACGCACTTCGGCGATGTTGCCCTCGAACAGCTCAAAGTCCAGTGGCAGGCCCTCGGCCGTCTGGATCAGTCCGAGCACGCACTGGCGGGCCACACCGTTCTTGTCCTTGCTCCGCCCGAAACGGCGGAGATCATCCTCGAAATCCGATTCTCCGTAGCTGTGGATTGACGTCAGATCATAAAAGACAATCGATAACTCTTGATCGATCAGCGGCTTGAGTCGCGCGGCCAGCGTGTCATGGAAGCGCCTGCGGTTACGCTCGATCGCATCCATGGCCCGCAGCAGCTGCTGATGCGTGATCGTGTCGGTCTCGATCCCCGGGAGGACGGCTCGTTCGAACCAGCGCAGGACACCGAGCTTGCTCTCGGGATCACAGAGGCGGTTGAGCACCATGGCGCGGACCAGCGGTTCCGGCTCCACGCTGCGCGCCCCAACACGCAACGCCCGGCGTAACCCTTCGTCGAGACCAAGTTCTCGCCATAGCTCGGTCAGTACCCATGGCGCACCGAGCTCTCGCGACGGCTCGAACTCCGGCGGGCGCTCGAGCAACATGGACGCATCGGCCCCGGTATGGCGCAGGAGACCGGAGACCAGGCGCTCCACGTCTTTCTGGCCGATCTGGTCGGCTCGGCCAAGCTGCGCCACCTGGCGGTGACGAGTCCGCCCCTGCTCGTCTCGGTAGCCCTCGACGAGTCGGAGGTAGACGTGGTTGCCTGAGCGGGAGGCGCGTATGAACATGGTCCAGCATCATAGCGCCTTTCTTGCATCTAACCAACAGCCTGTCTGATTACCCCTGGCACAACGGCCTCTCGCCCGATTTTGCGACTAACCCATTGATCCGCCGAGGCCCGCACCCTCCGGAACCCGCTTTTTGGCCCGTTTACTGTCGAACTCCGGG
>NZ_JAJNRD010000076.1:0-1811 GCF_022228055.1 Halorhodospira sp. 9621 | reverse complement strand
TCCATCTGCCCCGTGCCAGTGGATCGTTGCCCCGGGTTCCGCCCCGGGAAGCTGGATCTCCTCCAGGCTTGGGCAGGCACTGACCTTCACCACCACACCGGCTGCGACCTGCCTAAGGTCCAAGGATCGAAGGCTTGGGCAGTCGTCGAGGTCCAGGGCGGTGAGTAAGGGGTCTTGGACGCGCACGCAGTTCTCGGACTCCCCCTGAAGCGCGGCTCCGCCACCATGATCTCGCTCCGGCGCCGGTTCCACGGCATGCTCGAGCAAGAGGTTATCCATGGATTGCCCCTCCGGTCTTCACAACTGCTGAGACAGCATGAAGGGGCACAGCGACAGTCTGCGTCGCTCACGGCTATTTGTTTTTTGCGCACAACTCGCGACGCGAGATGTCGTTGCCCTGTGTTCTCCTAATCGTGTCCCGGGTGGAATCCCCCGCGGGGATTTGGGCAAGGACGCCCGCCCGGGGCTCTGCCAATGTGAGTCGCCAAGACCCAGTTATCCCGGACGTTCCTGTGTGGTGCGACCTGCCAAGCCGGCGGAGGTCGCGACGTATCGCTCCTGGACCCGAATCTCGGCAATCGTGCGGACGCGGTCCCTGTATTTGCGCCCCCGCCTCGTTGCGCTCTCTGCCTTAGCGATCATTTGTTCTTATCTGTGTGCGGCATCATCAGGGCGACGCGTTTTGTCGCACCATCGGATTAGGGTTGGCGCAACCACTGTCCACCGGAGGTTCCGCCATGCCCTATCACTCTCACCGTATGCGTCGTCGTGTCCGAATGCTTCGGCCCGCCACG
Source organism: Halorhodospira sp. 9621 (assembly GCF_022228055.1). Taxonomy (NCBI): domain Bacteria; kingdom Pseudomonadati; phylum Pseudomonadota; class Gammaproteobacteria; order Chromatiales; family Ectothiorhodospiraceae; genus Halorhodospira; species Halorhodospira sp. 9621. The sequence continues at coordinate 1,017 of NZ_JAJNRD010000076.1, read as the reverse complement.
GGCCGCTGCTCGGATCCGATTGGGGATCTCCTTGCGCTGTGGTTGCTCCGAATGCTCGTCCACAGCGGCACGGTCGATCAACTCGCCGATCAGGAGGAGGAGTGGGATAGCCGGGTCCTGGAGGTCCTCGGCATCGAGCGTCGTATGGAGCCGTTCGAGGAGCGGTCGCGGCGCCGCCAGCGCGTGGCACCGGACGCCGATGATGAGGAGGATCCGGATCGGGATCCAGAGCAGAGCAGGGAGGCCATGTTGGAGGTCTTCCGCGACCGACTGCAGACGCTGGAGGCGAGCACCACCTGTCTGCCGGAGCACAATCGCCTCCTGGCGAATGCCTGCGCCGTCGGCGAGCGTCTGCGGCTCAGCGATCTCGAGAGCCGCGTTCTGGCGCTCCTTGTGCTCGAGGCTCTGGAGGAGGGGCCCTTTTCCAGTGTCTTCGGCACCGTGCGGGGGACGTTGCGTTCGGACGCCGCTTTGCCCATGGCCATGGCGCTGGGGGAAACCGCCCAAGCGGTGCGTGCCGCCCTCCACCCCGACGGCACACTGGCGCGCTCGGGTTTGGTACAGGGCGCCGGTCGGCGCCGTGGGCCGCGAATGCCTGGGCACACTGGTTACGAGTTGCTTGAGGGGTTGCCCGAGGCGCTGATCGGCGAGCAGGAGCATGGAGACAATGTCTTCCGCGCCTACCTGCGACCGGCCGAGGCGCCGGGGCTGACTGCCGGTGACTTCGCCCACCTCCAGGGGGAGCTGGAGCAGGTGGCGAGCCTCCTGGAAAGGGCGGCCGCCGAGGGCGAGCAGGGGATCAACATCCTCGTCCACGGCCCGCCGGGTACGGGCAAAACCGAACTCACGCGCCTGGCCGCCGCTGAGGCAGGGCTGAAGCTCCACGCCATCAACCACGAGATGAGCGATGGCACCCCGCTTGAACCGCGGGGGCGGCAGCGCGCCTACCAACTCGCGCAGCACCTGCTTGAGCGTGACCGTGAGGGCGCCATTCTTTTCGATGAGATCGAGGATGTT
>NZ_JAJNRD010000075.1:0-1853 GCF_022228055.1 Halorhodospira sp. 9621 | reverse complement strand
TTGCGGAAGGCGAGCCGTCGCCCCGGGAGATAGGCACGCCCGAGCGGCTCAGCCGACGGGACGCGCCCCTGCAAGCGTGCGGTGTGCATGTTCGACCCGAAGGCGAAGTACAAGATCTTTTCGGACATCTCAACGCTCCTCGAATGGACTACCGGCATGATCGGCTACAGGAAGGTCTCCGTCGCGCACGGCCACGGGTCCGGGCATCATGCACTTTCAGGCACCCATGCGTTCTAGCCGACACACGTCCCCCAGTCGCCCGATGGAATCCGTTCTCCAACGGCATCGTTCTTGATGTAAACCCAGGCCTTGCCGCAGGGCGTATCAATCCGCTTGCGGTCATACAGCAGCGGGTAACCCTCGAGCTGATCGAGTGGTTCCAGATCACCGACGGCGTAGATCTCCCCGTGGATGGCCGTCCCGCCGCCCTCCCGTACCGCCGGGAAGGAACCGAGGTCGATCATCTCGTACTCCGGAGCACTCGCCCAGGCCATCAGGAAGTGGCCATCAGCTCGCGCAAGAACATCGTGATTGGGATGGCCACGCTTGAGCGTGCCGTAGACGAAGACGAGCGTGTTTTCCGAGACCATGGCTAGCGTTCTCCCTGTCTTACCGTCTGAGCCCCTGATGAAGCGACCCCGCGGCAGCCCAGGGGCACCTGCGGGGGCCACAGTCTGCGATCAGATAAAGCCAAGCGGCTGCTTCCCATGCCCCGGCTTGACCCGCTCCTCTGCCTCCAGGGCCACGATCAAATCCTCGATGCTCGGCCCGGCCGCGTCGGGAGCGCCCCGGCGCCAGCGCCGGGCCACGGTGGCGAAATCCCCCGGGGTCAGACTGTCCAGACGCTCGAGCCGGCGTTGAACAGCCGCCTGCTCCTCATCACTCAGGGCATCTCCCCCGTCACCGACGGTCACGCGCAGCAGTTCCATGAACAGAGCCCGGCGCTGCGATGGACGGAGCGCGTGAAGCGCCAGCTTGTGGTCGAAGCGCCGCAGCGCGGCCTCGTCCAGGGCCTCCAGGTGGTTCGTCGCGCACAGGACGATGCCCTCGAAGGCCTCAAGCTGGACGAGCAACTCGTTGGTCTGCGTCACCTCCCAGCTGGCGCGGGCTGAGCTGCGGCTGCGCAACAGGCTGTCGGCCTCGTCGATGAGCAGCACCGCCCCGCGCCGCTGCGCCGTCTCGAAAAGCCGCGCCAGGTTCTGCTCGGTCTGCCCCACCCACTTGGAGAGCAGCTGCGAGGCCGGCCGGCTGATCAGGCTCCTGCCGGCCTCGCGGGCGACATGCTCGGCAAGCGCCGTCTTGCCCGTCCCGGGCGGGCCGTGAAGCAGGACCGACCCCTCCCCCAGGCCGAGAAGGGCGTTGATCGTCGCCTCCGGGTCCGGCTCGGCGTTGATGTAGGACCGGTCATAGCCAATGGACTCGGTTCCACGCCGACGCCGCGGCGGCTGCCGCCCCTGGAGCCGACACTGTCGGCGCAGGTGCTCATCAAGGAACACCTCCACCGCCGACGGATCATCGCCCTGGGCCACCAGTCGCGCTACGCGGGTCGCGTTACGGATCTCCGCCGGGGTGAGCCCCTCCGTCTCGGCCGCGCGCTCGATCCAGGCGCGCGAGACCGGCAGCCCGCGGCAGGCCTCGGCCATCATTTGCGCGCGAGCCGCCGGATCCGGTGCGTTCACCTCAACGACATAGGCGAACCGGCGCAGATAGGCCGGATCCAGCTGCTGCGGGGTGTTGGTCACCCACAGCGCCGGCACCGGATTGGTCTCGAGCAGATGGTTGGTCCAGGCTTTGCCGCCCCGGCTCTCCGAGCGCCCACCGAGGAGCAGGCCCAACAGCCCGCGGGCCCCAAA
>NZ_JAJNRD010000074.1:0-1884 GCF_022228055.1 Halorhodospira sp. 9621 | reverse complement strand
CCTGCTTGAACAGTTTCTGTTCATTCTCATCGAGCTGAGCGTCGCTGGCCACGAAGTCCGGCTACTTGAGCCGCTTGTTCGGGTTGGGGTCGAACTCGTCGAGGCCTGGCTCTATCTAGACGGTACGGATAGGTCCCGGATACTGCGCGAGCTGATGATCGCTGGTCAGCAGCGTGTAGCCCTCGACACCAGCCTGCGCGATCAGCATGCGGTCAAAGGGATCCTTATGGAGGTCCGGTAGGCTGCCTACGGCGAGGGCATGGGCGCCACGGATCGCTAACTCCTCGTAGCCGTGTTCCAAGAGCTCGCGCCGGAGCACGGAAGGCTCCACCCGGAAGTCACTACGGTCGAGACCGCGCTTGATGGTGATCTCCCACAGGCTCGCAACGCTGTAGGCGAGCTGATAGTCCGGATCGAGGAGGAGGTCTCGCGCTTGCTGAGGTAGTCGCGGGGAGTCCGCTGCTGCCCAGAGCAGGATGTGGGTATCAAGGAGCAGATGCATCCGGATCCTCTCCCTGGAAGGCGTCGAGGATTGCTTGCCCGCCGAGCCGGTCGAAGTCGTCAGGCACCTCGATCTGCCCCTTCAGGAAGCCGACGCGCTCACTGGTTCCAGGCTGCGGTGACTCAAAACGGGATAGGCGCGCGATCGGTTGGCCCGATCGAGCGATGATGACCGACTCCCCCTGGCTGACCTTATCGAGGAGGCGGGAGAGGTGGGTCTTGGCCTCATGGATGTTGACGGTCTCTGTCATGGAGCCCCGCTGGTGTTTACGTTGAACTTAGGCAATTAGGCTAGACTACGAGCATCGCCGAGCGCCACGGCTGGATGCGGATCCCCCGCTGCTCACGCGCCTCGCTGCCGGCGTAGATCAGCCGCGCTCCGGCGGCCTCGTCGCCGGCGAGCTCGCACCAGCGCTCCAGACCGCGGAGGGCATCGCGGGTCACCGTCGCCCCGGCCTTGATCTCCACCGGCTGCAGGCGTCCACCGCGCTCGATCACCAGGTCGACCTCGCGCCCGGCCCGATCGCGCCAAAAGTAGAGATTGGAAGGGCGTCCGGCGTTCCAACGCGCCTTCAGGTGCTCGGCGACCACCCAAGTCTCGAATAGTGCGCCGCGTAGCGGGTGGGTGTCGATCTGCTGCGCAGACTCGATCCCGAGCAGCCAGGACGCCAAGCCGGTATCGAGCATATAGAGTTTCGGCGTCTTGACCAGGCGCTTGTTGAAGTTGTTGTGGTGCGGCGGCAGCCGATGGATGATGTAGCTGGCCTCGAGCACGGAGAGCCACTCCCGGATCGTGTTGTGGCTGACGCCGGTCTCCTCGGCGAGGGCCGATTGGTTGAGCAGCTGCCCGGTCCGTCCCGCCGTCAAGCGCAGGAAGCGCTGGAACAGGGTCAGGTCGCGGACGCCGAGTAGCTGACGGACGTCGCGCTCAAGGTAGGTCTGGACGTAGGAGCCGTACCAGAGGGCGGGCTCCACGGGGCGGTCGTAGATCGGCGGGTAGCCGCCCCGCCAAAGCGCCTCGTTGAGCTGCTCCGGCAGCTGCTGCGCGGCCTGGAGCTCGTCGCGCGCGAACGGCAGGAGCGCCAGCATGCCGACTCGTCCGGCGAGGCTCTGGGTCACGGCCGAGACCATCCCGAACTGTTGTGAGCCGGTCAGGATCCACTCGCCGAGCCGACCGCTCTGGTCGACGCGTCCCTGCAGGTAGGAGAGCAGCGCCGGACAGCGCTGGACCTCGTCCAGAACAGCCCCTCCCGGAAATTGGGCGAGGAAGCCACGCGGGTCGTCGGTGGCGAACTCCCGCTGGTCCGGGTCCTCCAGGGAGGTGTAGGGGTGGTCCGCAAAGAGCGCCCGGACGAGGGTGCTCTTGCCGGATTGGCGGGGCCC
>NZ_JAJNRD010000072.1:0-2087 GCF_022228055.1 Halorhodospira sp. 9621 | reverse complement strand
TGCCGCCGAGCCGGACACGCCCACCGAGCGCCGGAGTGATACCGATGAGGCGCAGGCGGGCACCGGTCAGAGGCAGCACTTTCTGACCGTCGGGGCCTCGGAGCATGTTGCGGACACACAGGCCGAGCCGCTGCGACTGACGCTCGGCGGCACCACGGTTGAGATCCCGCCCGGCTTCTGCGAGCAGACCCTGGAGCGGCTGCTCGGCGTCCTGGAACGCCGGGCATGATCGGTCTTTCGCAGGTGACGGCGATCCACTTGGCCGCCGAGCCGGTCGACTTTCGCAAGTCGCACAACGGGCTCGCCCTGGAGGTCACCGGGGGACTCGGTCGCGACCCGTTCAGCGGCGAGCTGTTCGTCTTCGCCAATAAGGCCGGCGACAAATTGAAGGCGCTCTACTGGGACGGCCAGGGCTTCGTGCTCCTGTACAAGCGCCTTGAGCGCGGCCGGTTTGTCATGCCGCGCACGCCCGGCGAGGCGGCGGCACTCAGCCCCGGGCAGTTCCAGGCCCTGTTCGAGGGCGCGGACTGGCGAACGCTGCAGCGCCTGGCCGATCACCCGGCACGGGCTGTGGCGTAGTCAGGATTATCGCATGTTATTGATTTGGAACAGACACAGGCATCCGGCCGCGGTATCATGGCGCCATGTCATCCGGTGCCGACCAACGTGGCCAAGACCCCGATCCGGTGCAGGAGCAGCTCGCCGAGCGCGACCGGCTCATCGCCGAGCAGCAGCGCCAGATCCGGGATCTCCAGGGTCAGCTCGACAGCCTCAAGGAGCAGATCCTCGCCAGCAACCGGGCCCGTTTCGGGCAGCGCTCAGAGCGCGGTACCTACCTCCAGGGCAGCCTCTTCGCCGGTGGGCAGCAGGTGCTCACCCCGACTGATGAGTCCCCCACCGCCGAAGAAGATGAAACGACCCAGCCCCCGCAGCGCTCGGGCAAGCGGCGCAAAAAACCGGCCCGTCAGGGCGCGAGCCGCGGTGCGCTGCCCGAGTACCTGCCGCGTGAGCCGAAGCGCCACGACTACACCGACGAGCAGCGCCGCGAGCTTGAGGCGCGCTACGGACCTTTGGAAGAGGTCAGCGTCGAGATCACCGAAACGCTCGAGTATCGGCCGGGCTCGTTCTACGTCCTGCGCCATGAACGGCCCAACTACGCCGTCACCGACGAGTGCGGGGAGCGGACGATCATCAGCCCCGACAAGTCGACCGCGCCGATCCCCGGTTCCCAGGCCGGTGTGACGCTGATCGCCCACGCCATCCTGAGCAAGGTCGACGACAAGCTCCCGCTCAATCGGATCGCCAATCAGTTCGCCCGCGATGGCATGAAGCTGCCGCGCCAGCGCCTGGACGATTACTTCAGCTCGGCGGCGCGAGTCCTTGCGCCGGTGGCGACATGCATTCACGAGGATGCTCTCAACAGCCCGATCGTGCACAGCGACGACAGCACGCTGGCGCAGCGCGAGAAGGGACGGCGGCAGACCCTGACCGGCCGCGTCTGGTGCCACGCCGGGCGTGGCCGTGAGGACGGCCTCCTGCCGGTGAGCTTTCTCTACACCCCGCATCGTCGCCAGGAGACGGTGCTCGCGATCTTTCTTGGCTTCAACGGGTATCTGCAGGGCGACGCCTTTGCCGGCTACCTCAGCGCCGAGCGACGAGAACCGGGGCTGACCTGGGTCGGCTGCTGGGCCCATGCCCGACGATACTTCGAGAAGGTGGTCCGCAATCAGCGACGATGGGGTCGGGCGCACGAGGTGATGAAGCTGATCACCGCGCTGTTTCAACTCGAATCGCGTCTGAAGGGCCTGGCTCCGGAGGAGATCCGCGCCGAGCGTCAGCGCCGTGCGCTGCCGATCCTCGCACGGCTGCACGCCAAGCTCGAGACGATGGCCACCTACCTGGCGCCGAAAAGTGATCTGGGCAAAGCGGTCGCCTACGCCCTGAACCACTGGCAGGGCCTGGTCCGTTACACCGAGGATGGGCGGCTGGACATCACCAATAACTACGCAGAACGGCTCCTGCGTGGACTCTGCGTCGGGCGCAAGAACTGGAACTTCGCCGGTTCCCGGGAAGGTGCCGAGGCGATG
>NZ_JAJNRD010000071.1:0-2148 GCF_022228055.1 Halorhodospira sp. 9621 | reverse complement strand
AGTCAAAACAGATAGTTAGGCGCGCCACACCCTTTTGCAGCGCAGCATTTTTGGCTCTGTGCGACAGTGGTGCGACAGTGGCGACGATCTCCAAACGCGAAAAAGGCTGGCAAGCGCGCATCCGCAGAGAGGGGTGGCCGCAGGTCACGAAGACCTTCCGCACTAAGGCGGAAGCCGAGCGCTGGGCCCGCGAGCAGGAGCGGCGGATGGACGCCGGGCAGTGGCAGGACAGCCGCGAATCCCGCCGTCTGACGCTTCAAGAAGCGATCGAACGCTACATCGACGAAGTCACCTCTAGGAACAAGGGCGCCCGGCCGGAGGCCAACCGGCTCCGCTGGTGGGCCGGGCAGCTAGGTTCATTCGCCCTCGCCAATATCCGCACCACCGATATCGCCGAGATCCGCGATCACCGGCTGGAGGTCGTCAGTTCCACGACGGTCCGCAACGATCTCGCTACGCTATCACCTGTGTTCAGCCACGCGATCCGGGAGTGGAACCTGCCGATCGACAACCCGGTGCGGATGATCAAGTGGCCGACCCCCAAGAAACACCGGGACCGGAGGCTCTCCCCCCAAGAGGAGCAGGCGCTGCGAAATACAGCGCTCACCCCATACCAGTCCGCTTACCTGACCATCGCCATCGAGACCGGTATGCGGCGCGGCGAGATTCTGGCCATGCGTTGGGAGCACGTTGACCTGACCGCCCGTGTGGTCCATTTGCCCGATACAAAACTGTCCGAACCGCGGGATGTACCGCTCTCATCTGCGGCCGTGGCTGCCCTGCAGTCCATTCCGCGTCAGATCAGCGGAAAGGTCTGGCCCTGGAGCAGCGAGGGTGCCGCTTCGATGTGGAACCGATGGGTCCGACGCGCGCAGGTCGAGGACCTCCACTTCCACGATCTGCGTCATGAGGCAACCTCACGGCTCGTGGAATCGGGCCGGTTTTCCCTGACCGAGGTGGCAGCCATCACCGGTCACAAAAGCATGCAGACGCTAAAGCGCTACGCCAACCATCGCGCTACGGATCTGGCTCGCCGCCTCTCCTAGAACTCACCACCCTAGACGCCGGCTGGGCGTATCGCGGCTCCTACGCATCCTGGTGAACGCGACCCTCAACAGTTGCCGAGACTAGGTTGCAGCGGGCTTTAGGCATGGCAAGGCCATGGACACCGGACCATCCGGAATACGCAGCCACTCGGGAGCTACGCATACATGCACGGGAGCGAAACGAGTTTCACCGTGAAACAGTATTCCCCCCCCCCCCGACGCATAGAGTTTCACGGTGAAACTGCACGGCCACCCCAAGAACGGGTTCCGGCCGGCGATCGGTACCGGCCCGCAGGCCAACTGGCCTCCTCTTCGTACCCGGTCGTTGAGCGATCACCGCCCACAGGGGTGAGCCTCGCCCGCCAAGTGCGGGTCAATTCTGCTGACCAGCGCTGGATCGGTCTACGAAAGCGCTAACAGTAGGGGCCACCCGAGAAATCATCCGGGACGACGGTTGGCCACCCGAGACTCGGCAACCGGACCGAACTTCATATCCAGCCAATGTTCGATTTCCTCTTTGCGCCAGACCAAACGCCGACCCAGCTTCGCAGGCCTTGGAAGTTCACCACGACGGACCATCCCGCGGATGGCATCCCGAGACGCCCCGAGCCCTCGCTCCAGGTCCTCAATGTATAGAATCTTCGGCTCGCTCATCGTCTGCCCTCCTACCAACGTGGTCCAAAACCACGCAGCCAGCCCAGGACCCGGGCGGTCCATACCCCTCGAGGCCTCCCCGGCCGAACCAGAGGTCGCCCCCCGGGGTAGGGACCTGTACCTAGCCACGAATAGGCGTCTCGAGCCAGGCTAGCCACGCCTCGGGACCGAAGCTATACGCACCGAAATACCAGCTTTGCGGCCAAAGACCCTTTTTTCGGCGGCATTCGTGCAGTCGGGGTGACACGCCGGATAACAGATGGACTAGCCCCGCACCCATTCGTTGGCATTGAGCGCTGCTAGCGGCACCGATTCCCAGGCACGCAGGCTGTCAGGGCACAATTGGTGAGAACGCCGGCGACAGGCGTTGCCAGAATGCCCCCCGCCTCCCCCAGGGCGCCTTATAGGTGTGCGTCGATCACATTTCCACCGAGCAACCACTCGAGGG
>NZ_JAJNRD010000070.1:0-2505 GCF_022228055.1 Halorhodospira sp. 9621 | reverse complement strand
GCGCTCGCAGACACCCAGGGATGAGATCTATCGGCCGGGGAACTAAAGCGCACGCAGTTTGCAAGAGGCTTAGAAGGGGCTTTCAAGAGGCTTCCGAGGGCCTTCGAAGGGGCTTCAAAGGGCCTTCCGAGGGGCTCTCAAGGGGCTTCCGAGGGCCTTCAAAGGGGTGTACATGCAGAGCAATGGGTTCGCTCATACCCCAGCCTGCTGGCGGAACCGGCCACGTTCAGCCAGATAACGCGGTCAGGATCGTGCGGAATGCGCGCCTGCTCATGGCCCGGCGCTATCGATTGTCGGAGCGGGTGAGAGCCGCCCCTCCTCTCCTGGCGGGGCCAGAGGCCGACTGCCGCCCTTGGGCTCCGAGTTCGCCCAGCGGAGCCCGGCTCGTGGCAGAAGACCCGTTGATTCGACCTATGGGCATCGAACGAGGCTCACGTGGCTGGGTACTACTGGTTGAACTCCCCGGAATAACGCCCCAGCACAGGAGACAGGAGGTCAATCGAGCCCCCGACATAGTCCGAGTCGATACCAGGCGAGGCCTGAGAGGTGCTCGAGGTTCGCGCGCAAGCTTACGCCGCTGGCTCGCACCGCCTCAATGGCCAATTGGTGGCTCGCACTTGCCCGCGCCCACCATGGGGTGTTGCTGAGCGGACCATTCCTTCGCCTCCAGCGTTGGCGCCCGCCCCCCCAAAATGAATTGCCCACAAGCCACCAAATCCTTTAAGGCCTTAACAGAAGTCATATCACCATTCCTGAATAGGTGATCAGTTTCTTCGGGCTACGCCCCACGACAGGATGCCACCGGGGGTGGGGCCGAGCAGCCCAAGGACCTTCAAGCGCTGGAAGACCTGGGCGTCGGAGCTGCTCATGCTTAACCCCGCGTGATGCCAGCTTGGCCGATAGGACACGGATCAGGGAACTGAGTCAGCCATCCCGCGTTCGGCGAATATTGATGAGGCGTTCGGCTCACCAAAGATGGACGGAAGGACTCGCGTACCAACGGCCATCACTCCCGCACCCTTCGGCCATCGAATGCACAAACTCGAGCACTCGCTGACCATCATCCGGCCCGCCGACTCGGGTCCGAACACACCCGCCGCCAAGGCTCCCAGCTTCCAGCCCGAAGCTGCGCCCCCGAGCCAAAGACTCCGGGCCACCGGCCCAGTCAATGCCAACGGCCGATCCGCCGTTGGCCATTTTTTTTGCCAAGACAGCCAGATTTTCTGCACAGCCTCACCTAGTCCCTACAGAGCTCCAAACAGCTCGACGAGGCCTCAAGCATGAACACAGAACCGAGGGATCTACCAAATGACTAGGAGCAGGCAAAACGATGACGCAGGTACAGATACAGCACCCAACAAGCGAAGCGCCAAGCAATCCATCTTGGACGCAGTCTTCTAAGACCAACAGGGAAGATGTTCTGCGCATGAAGGCCATCCGTGGGAACCCACCTTTTGGAGGTTGACAGCGCAGAGAAACGCTTTCTATGTTAAATCAAATGGCACAAAAAAGAAAACGCCTACCTTGCTCGCAAGGTTCTATTCTCTAGAAGCGGAAGTGTGGAGTTGCATGATTTTGCCACCCCATGGGTGGTTAAGGTGTCTCTTCAAAATTCGGAAAATGACAGAGGGTTTTTTATGAGCAATGAAATCAAAGTTGGTCGATCGGGTTCGTTTTATGTTCAAGAAGATGGGTGCGCTGTCCTTTCTCTTGAGATTAAGTACTGGTCGGGTAGGCCGAAATTAGAGCGTTTTATCGAATATGATAAGAAGGTCACAGTAAGTCCGCATTCGTGTCCTCGAAGCAACAGCGGAAACGGTATTGACCAATATACGCTAGAGCAATTCGGAGTCTATGTCGCGCGTGGCGTGATCGCGACGAGCCGTGATGTGGCCACTAAATACCTTCTTTTTAATGAAGACGGTGTCGAAGAGCTGAGCGATCAAGACCTGGACGATGTGCTAAGAGATCAGTTTCCGGCGTCAGCTCAAGCTTATGAGCACGAAGTAGCGCGCAGGAAACGTCTTGAGGAAGAGCGGAAGCGCTTGGAGCGTGCGATTGTTGAAGAGCGCGATCAGTTCGAGGAAGTGGTTTCTGAAGAAGGCTATACAGCAACTCCGGAATTTCCACAAATACCGGCAAACATAGCGGAGCGGCAGGAGGATGAGGAGGAGTTGGTTGTAGAGTTTGGAACGCCAAGCGCGTACGTTGTTAACACACCGTGCTATGCTTCTGAAAAAACGGCGGAAGAGGCCATAAAAAAGGCACGCGAGAAATATCAGCAGCGCGAAGAGAATATTGCGAAATCAAAAGAGATCGCGAAACAAAAGAAATGGCCGAAACTGAAGGGCTCGAAGAGGCAAGTCCGGTGGGCTGAGCAAATTCGTGTTATCGGTTTCGAGAAAGGGTGTGTGAGTGAGGATGAGCTAAAGAATAAAAAGGAAGCGAGCTTCTGGATTGATAGTTATAAACACCTAACAAGGTAGCTTACTAAGATTTCAGCAG
>NZ_JAJNRD010000007.1:0-109819 GCF_022228055.1 Halorhodospira sp. 9621 | reverse complement strand
CCGGCTCCGGCTCGGGCTCCGGCTCCGGCTCCGGCTCTGGCTCTGGCTCTGGCTCGGGCTCGGGCTCGGGCTCTGGCTCGGGCTCCGGCTCCGGTTCTGGCTCCGGCTCGGGCTCTGGCTCGGGTTCCGGCTCGGGCTCTGGTTCCGGCTCCGGTTCTGGCTCGGGCTCCGGCTCGGGTTCCGGCTCCGGTTCGGGCTCCGGTTCCTGACGCCGCTCCATCTCCGCCTCCACGGCGGCGCTATCCACCGCGGTGGCCTCGATGACCGGGCCGTCGAACGAGGGGGCTTCGGGGGTGCGGGTGCAGGTTGCGAAGTTCGCACCCACCACCGTGAATACCGCCACATGCCCCAGGGTGGAGTAGATCACAAAACGCGACGGGCTGCTCGCCAGCCGGCGCGGCAGTCTGGGGGTTGGCACTCTCAGCCAGCGCATGGGCAGGGCCTCATCCCGCGTCGGGGGCCGGGCCGTTGTCCGGTGGCTGACTCATCAGTCCCACACTCGGCACCCCGGCTGCCTGGAGTTCGGCCATCAGGGCCACGACCTCGCCGTAGGCCACTTGCTGGTCGCCGCGCAGTAGCACGCGTCGCTCCGGATCGTCGCTCATGATCCCGCCGACCTGCTCCAGGAGCTCTCCCCGGGAGAGGGGCTCCTCAGGGTCGTCGGCAAGGTTGAGGTAGACCCGGCCTTCGGCGTCGACACTGACGATCAGTGGCTCCGCTTCGTCCTCGTCCAGCGGCGAGCTGCTCACCTGCGGCAGATCCAGGTCGACGCCGTGGTAGAGCAGCGGTGCGGTGACCATGAAGATCACCAGCAGCACTAGCATGACGTCGATGTACGGGACGACGTTGATCTCCGACATTGGCCGCCGACGGCTGCGGCGTGTCCCGGTCGGTGTCACCCGTGCCAAGGCGTGCCCTCCTACCTGGCCGGCGCCGCGCCGGCCGCATGCGTATGCCGCTCGAGGATGCTGGTGAACTCCTCGACGAAGGTCTCGTAGCGGTTGGCGAGCCGCTCGGCGCGGTTGGCGTAATGGTTATAGGCGATGACCGCCGGAATGGCCGCGAACAGCCCCAGGGCGGTGGCGATCAGGGCCTCGGCGATGCCCGGCGCCACGGTGGCCAGGGTCGCCTGCTGTTGCCCGGCCAGGGCGCGGAACGAGTTCATGATGCCCCACACGGTCCCGAACAGCCCCACGTACGGGCTGACCGAGCCCACCGTGGCCAGGAACTGCAGGTGGCGCTCGGCGTTGTCCAGTTCGCGGCTGACCGATACGCGCATGGCGCGATGGGCGGCCTCGACCACTGCCGCCGGCGGGGCTCCGCTCTGCTTGCGCATGCGCGAGAACTCCTGAAAGCCGGCGCGGAAGATACGCTCCATGCCGGCGTGCTCGCCGGGGCCCTCGTCGCTGAGCCGGCGGTAGATCTCGGCCAGGTTGCCGCCGGCCCAGAACTCCTCTTCGAAGCGGATGGCGGTCTGCTCGGCGCGCTTGAGGATCAGGCGCTTGTAGAGGATCAGCGCCCACGAGGTGATCGAGGCGAGGATCAGCGACAGCATCACGGCCTGCACCAGCAGGCTGGCGTCGAGGATGAGACGGATGACAGAGACGTCGGCGGTCATGGTTGTCGTTCGCGCTGGCAGGGCCGGAGGATCGAATTTAACGACAGCTAGTTACAGAAACAAGTTCCACTGGAATGACAAGTGCCGGGGGCGTCGTCGCCCGGTCCGCGCTCCCGGCGAGTTACCCGAACAGGTCGCCGGAGCGGGTTGGTTGCCCGGGCACACCGAGCAGGGTGTAAGCGTGCTCGGTAGCCACCCGGCCGCGCGGGGTGCGCATCAGGTAGCCCTCCTGGATCAGGTACGGCTCGACCACGTCCTCCAGGGTGCCGCGCTCCTCGCCGATGGCGGTGGCGAGGTTGTCCAGCCCGACCGGGCCCCCGCCGAACTTGTGGACCACCGCCTCGAGCAGGCGCCGGTCTTGTTCGTCGAGGCCGTTGCGATCGACGTCGAGCAGCTCCATGGCGTCCGCGGCGACCTGCTGCGTAATCCGCCCGTCGGCCCGCACCTCGGCGAAGTCGCGCACCCGGCGCAGCAGGCGGTTGGCCACCCGGGGCGTGCCGCGGGCTCGGCGGGCGATCTCAGCGGCGCCGTGCGCCTCGGCGCTGACCCCCAGTCGGCCGGCCGAGCGCTCGACGATGCGCGTCAGCTCGTCCACCGGGTAATAGGCGAGGCGCTGCACGATGCCGAAGCGGTCGCGCAGCGGCGAGGTCAGCAGGCCGGCCCGTGTGGTGGCCCCGACCAGGGTGAATGGCGGCAGGTCGAGCTTGATCGAGCGCGCTGCCGGCCCCTCGCCGATGACGATGTCGATCCGGAAATCCTCCATGGCCGGGTAGAGCACCTCCTCGACCACCGAGGAGAGCCGGTGGATCTCGTCGATGAACAGGACGTCGCCGGGCTCGAGGTTGGTCAGGATGGCCGCCAGGTCACCGGGGCGGTCGAGGACCGGTCCGGAACTCTGGCGGAGGTTGGCGCCCATCTCGGTGGCGATGATGTTGGCCAGCGTGGTCTTGCCCAGCCCCGGCGGGCCGAAGAGCAGGGTGTGGTCCAGCGGTTCGTTGCGCCCCCGGGCGGCGTGAATGAAGATCTCCAGCTGTTCGCGCACCCCGGCCTGGCCGACGTACTCGTCCAGGCTCACCGGGCGCAGGGCGCGCTCCAGCGCCGCCTCTTCGCCGTTGCCGGCAGCGTCGATGATGCGCTCGGGCGGTCCGTGTTCGTCGCTCATGATCACCCCCCTCGCGGCACGGCGCGCTGAAGCGCACGCCGGATGATCGCTTCACAGCCAAGGCCCGGCTCGGCCGCGCCGCGGGCCATGCGCGAGGCTTCGGGCGGTTTGTAGCCCAGAGCGACGAGGCCCTCAACGGCCTCGCCCACCGGGTCATCCCCGCCTGCGGGCTGGTCGGCCTGCTGCGTGGCGGTGCCGGCGCCGCCGGAGGCGATGCCTTCGAGTCGGTCGCGCAGTTCGACGATGAGTCGCTCGGCGGTCTTGCGGCCGATTCCCGGTACCTGAGTCAGCCGTTTGGGGTCGTCGTCGCGGACGCAGCGGACCAGCTCCTCGCCGTCGACACCGGAGAGCAGGGCCAGGCCCAGCTTGGGCCCCACCCCGGAGACCCGGATCAGCCGCCGGAACAGGTCGCGCTCGGCGCGCGCGCGGAAGCCAAACAGGGTCTGCCCGTCCTCGCGGACGCTGAGGTGGGTATGCAGAATGACCTCCTGGCCGGTCTCGGGGAGGGCCTCGATGGTGGACAGCGGTGCCTCGACCTCGTAGCCGAGCCCGTTGACCTCGACCACCAGGGTGGGGGGGCGCTTCTCGAGCAGGGTACCGCGCAGTCGGGCGATCATCGCGGGGCTCCGGAGGCGGCCTGCGCCAGCGGCGCGCTGCGGTGATGGGCGTGGCAGAGGGCGGCGGCCAGAGCGTCGGCGGCGTCCTCGGCCGGGTTGGTGCGCAGACGCAGCAGCGCCCGGACCATGTAGCCCACCTGGCCCTTGTCGGCGCGGCCGCTGCCTGCGACGGCCTGCTTGATCCGCGCCGGCGCGTACTCGGCCACCGGCAGTCCGGCGTGGACGCAGGCGGTCAGCGCGGCGCCGCGGGCGTGCCCGAGCTTGAGCGCGGTGTCGGCGTTGCGGTGGACGAAGACCTGCTCGAGGGCGACCTCGTCGGGGTGGTGCTCTGCGATCAGCCCGGCCAGGCCGTCGAAGATGCGGCCCAGTCGCTCGGCCAGTCCAGACTGCCGGGGCAGGCGCAGCGTCCCCTCAGCCACCAGGCGACAGGGTCGGCCGTCGTCGACGATCCCGTAGCCGGTGACCCGCGAGCCGGGGTCGATGCCGAGGATGCGGGTCATCGCCTAGCCTTCTTCGTAGGCCTCCGCCGGCAGGTCGGCGTTGGTGTAGACGTGCTGCACGTCGTCCAGATCCTCCAGGCGCTCGATCAGCTTGGCGGTGCTGCGGGCGTTCTCGCCCTCGACCTGTACGGTCAGGTCCGGGCGCTGGGTCACGTCCGCCTGGGCCGGCTCCAGCCCGGCTTGGATCAGCGCATCGCGCACGCCCCGGTAGGCCTCCGGGGTCGTGAGCACCTCCAGCGAGCCGTCGTCGTTCTCTACCAGGTCATCGGCGCCGGCCTCCAGGGCGACTTCGAGCACTTGGTCGCTGTCCGTGCCCGGGGCGAAGATCAGCACACCGCGCTCCTGAAAGAGATAGGCGACCGAGTTGTCGGTGCCCATCTTGCCGCCGTGCTTGCTGAAGGCGTGGCGAACCTCGGAGACGGTGCGGTTGCGGTTGTCGGTCATGCAGTCGACCATGATCGCCGAGCCGCCGGGGCCGTAGCCCTCGTAGCGGATCTCCTCGTAGGCCTCCGCCTCCTCCAGGCCGGCGCCCTTCTTGATGGCGGCGTCGGCGCGGTCCTTGGGCAGGTTCACCGCGAAGGCGCGGTCCAGGGCCAGCCGCAGCCGCGCGTTCATCTCCGGGTCGGGCCCGCCAAGGCGCGCCGCGACGGTGATCTCGCGGATGTGCTTGGTGAAGATCTTGGACCGTTTGGCGTCCTGCGCCCACTTGTGGCGCTTGATGTTGGCCCACTTGCTGTGTCCAGCCATGGATCCTCTACAGGCTTGCTCGTCGGGAGGTCGCTCGAGCGCGTCAGGATACCACGCCCGCCGGGTCGGCTCCGAGGAGCCGCTTACGCCGCGGCCGGCTCGATCACGGCCCGGGCGTCCTCGCGCAAGTCGCGGCGCAGTAGCTTACCCACGGCGGATTTGGGTAGGGCGTCGCGGAAGATCACCCGCCGGGGTACCTTGTAGTTGGTCAGCTGCTGCCGGGCGAAGTCGATCAGCTCCGGCTCGGTGAGTTCCTCGTCGCCGGGCGTGACCACGAATGCGACCACCGTTTCGCCCGCCTCGCCCCGCGGCGCGCCGACTACGGCGACCTCGGCCACGGCCGGGTGCTCGGCGAGGGCCTCCTCGACCTCATTGGGGTACACGTTGAAGCCGGAGACGTCGATCATGTCCTTCTTGCGGTCGACGATGTGGATGTAGCCGTCGCTGTCCATGTAGCCGATGTCACCGGTGTGGAACCATCCTCCGCGCAGTGCCAGGCGGTTCTCCTCGGGGCGTTGCCAGTAGCCTTCGAACACCTGCGGGCCGCGGCCGACGATCTCGCCGGTCTGGCCCTGGGGGACGGGCTGGTCGTTGTCGTCGACGATGCGCACATCCGTGCCGGGCAGTGGAACCCCGACACTGCCCAGGCGGTTCTCGCCGTGGGGCGGGTTCACCGCCAGGACCGGGCTGGTCTCGGTCAGTCCGTAGCCTTCGAGTGGGGTGTGGCCAAGGAGCGACCGCCACTGTTCGGCGGTGCTGCGGTGCAGGGCGGTGCCGCCGGCGATGGCGAAATCCAGGTGCCTTGGCGGGTTGTTGCGGAACCACTCCGCCTGCAGCAGGCCGTGGAAGAGCAGGTTGACCGCCGAGAACTTGCTGACCGGGAACTGTTCGAAGGCCTTGCGCAGCTTGTCCACCGGTCGCGGCGAGGGGCAGAGGATGTTTCGGCAGCCGTAGTGGTGGAAGGTCAGCAGATTAAAGGTGAAGGCAAAGATGTGGTAGAGCGGCAGCGCGGTCAGGACCACGTCCTGCCCCGGGCGGATGGCGTCGCCGGCCATGGCGCTGATCTGGCCGAGGTTGGCGAGGATGTTGCGGTTGCGCAGCTCTGCGCCCTTGGGTAGCCCGGTGGTGCCGCCGGTGTACTGCAGCAGGGCGAGGTCGTCGGCGCCGCGCTCGGGCCAGGGCTGCGGGCCCAGGTGTTCGCCGCGGCTCAGGACCGCGCCGAGCCGGCGGGCGTTCGGCGGTGCTGCCGGGATCTCGCGCTTGGCCCGCAGCACGCCGTGGACCAGTCCGCGTTTGAGCCAGGGGAAGAGGTCGGCGATGCCGGTCAGCACCACTTCCTCGACCGCGGTTCCGGTCAGGGCGCCGGAGAGCTTGTCGGCGAAGAGATCGACGATGACCAGCACGCGTGCGCCGCTGTCGCTCAGCTGGTGCTGCATCTCCCGCGGGGTGAAGAGCGGGTTGATGTTCACCAGCACCGCGCCGGCGCGCAGAGTGCCGAAGACGGCGATCGGGTAGGGGAGGGAGTTGGGCATCTGGAGCGCCACCCGGTCGCCGGGGCGGATCCCGGCTTCGGCGATCAGCCAGGCGGCGAAGCAGTCGGCCAGGCGGTCGACGGTGGCGAAATCCAGGCTGGCATGCAGGCCGTTCTCCAGGCAGGCGGTGTAGGCAGGCAGCCGCGGGGTTTGCTCGGCCCGCCGCCGGGCGATGTCCGCCACCGTGGTCAGTTCCTGCAGCGTCGGGTCGGTGCCGTGATGGGTGCCGTAGCAGCGCTCCCAGGGGCGGGCATCGTAGAATGCGGCGGCGCCTTGATCGCTCATGGTTCTCCTCCGTCGACCGTAGGTTTTTTTTGTCGTTGTGAGGTTAAACGATCTGATCTGTCCGGAGCACCATCACTGTGTCTGCACCCCTGCGAATCCGAACCCTGCCGTATATCGCTGATGGACCCGCGGCCATGCGCGCGCTTGGCAGCGAGGCGTGGTCGGCGTGGCTCGATTCGGGCCACGGTGGCTGCGCCGGAGCGCGCTACGACATCCTCGTCGCCCGGCCGACGGTTACCCTGGTCGCCGCCGGCGGGCAGACCACCATCCGCCGCGGCGGGCGAGTGGAGCGCCGCGGCGGCGATCCGCTGGCGCACCTGGCCGCCGAGCTCGATGCCCTCGGGCCGCTGCCGGTCGATGGCCGCTGGCCGTTCACTGGCGGTGCAGTGGGGTATTTCGGCTACGATCTGGGGCGGCGGCTGATGGGGGTGGGGGGACCGGATCCCGGCATGCCCGAGATGGCGGTGGGCATCTACGAGCAGGCGGTGATCACCGACCATCATCACGGCTGCAGCATGGCGGTGGGGCGGCGCCTCGATGAGGACTGGTTGGCCGATATGGCGCGGCGCCGGGAGGCGGGTGGCAGCGTGCAGCCGTGGTCCACGGCCGGAGCGCTCCGGCGCGAACCGGAGGCCGACGGGTACGCCGCCGCCTTCCGGCGGGTGCAGGCGTATTTGCACGCCGGCGACTGTTATCAGGTGAATCTGGCCCGCCGCTTCTCGGTGCCCTACCGGGGCGATCCGCGGGCCGCCTACCTCGCCCTGCGCGCCGCTTCGTCGGCACCGTTCGCGGCGTGGCTGCGCTTCCCCGGGGGCGATGTGCTCAGCCTGTCGCCGGAGCGTTTCCTGCATCTCGATGGCGATGGGGGAGTGACTACGGAGCCGATCAAGGGCACCCGGCCGCGGGCGGCCGATCCGGCTGAGGATGCGGCGGCCCGGCGTGATCTGTTGGGCAGTGCCAAGGACCGGGCCGAGAACGTGATGATCGTGGATCTGCTGCGCAACGACCTGGGCAAGGGGTGCGCGGTGGGCAGCGTGCGGGTGCCCTCGCTGTGCCGGGCGGAACGCTTTGCCAGCGTGCACCATCTGGTCAGCACCGTGACCGGGCGCCTGGCGCCGGGGCGGTGTGCCACCGATCTACTGCGTGACTGCCTGCCCGGCGGTTCCATCACCGGTGCGCCGAAGCGCCGGGCCATGGAGATCATCGCCGAGCTCGAGCCGGGGCCGCGCGGTGTTTACTGTGGGGCCATCGGCTATCTGGGGCTGGACGGGCGCATGGACACCAGCATCGCCATTCGGACCGCCACCTGTCGCGGCGGGACCATGACCTACTGGGCCGGCGGGGGCGTGGTAGCGGACTCCACCGCCGAGGCCGAGCTGCAGGAGACGGAGGACAAGGCCGCCGGCTTCCTGTCACTGGCCGAAGGCGGAGGGCCCGCGGCGGCGGTCAGTCGTCGCCGCTGAGCAGCTGCGCGAAGGCTGCCAGGGCCTCGTACTCCTCGCGGCAGGCGGTGCTCACGCGTTCGAGTTTGCGCTGCGGGATGGGCGGGGCGTCGGCGCACTGCTCCGGATCGAAGCCCCGTTGCAGCCACTCGTTGGCGAACCGGATGGTGGCCACCAGGTCCGCGTGGGGGCCCTCGTAGCGGTCGCGGTGGGCGTTCTCGGTGGCGACGGCGATCGGCTCGGGGATCGACCACTCGCGCAACAGCAGTGCGCCGGCCTCGCCGCAGTCGCAGCCGAGCGCCTGGTAGGTCAGTCCGGCCAGCGAGCGCTCCGGGTCCGCCTCATGTTCGGCGAGGATCTCATCCATGGTCTGCGGGAAGATGTGGACCAGCAGGAGCAGGCCGATGCTGTGCAGGACGCCGCCCAGATAGGCGGCGTCGCGGCTCTCGCGCGGCGCGGCATCGGGGGCGAGGCGGGCGGCACAGAAGGCGGTGCCCAGGGCCTCGTGCCAATAGCGCTGCAGCTGGAAGTGTGGGCACTGGGCGGTCCGGAAGAGTTCGTTGAGCAGCAGCGAGGTGGCGAGCACGCGTACCCGGTTGAGCCCGATGCGCATGATCGCCTGCTCGAGCGAGTAGACGGTCTCGCGCCGGGAGAAGAAGGCGTAATTGGCGATGGCCACGATGCGCGCCGCCAGGCCCGGCTCGCGGGCCAGGGTTTCGGCGACATCACTGATGTTGACCTCGTTGTGGCTGGTGGCCACAAGGATGTCGTGAGCGACGTAGGGCAGGGCGGGCAGGGTCTCGGAATCACCCAGCCGCTCCAGTGTGGCCACCCGGTCGGCGTTGCCCATGAGAAACCTCGGTTGCGGTTCGGTGGGGCCAGCCTGGGGGGTCGGGCCAGCGCCGCGTGAAAGTTCTCCCCCATGTTAGCAACTCGCTTGACACTCTACGCACCGCAGCATAGGGTTCGGTTGCCCGCGCCGGAGGCCCTGAATGTCAGATACCCGGATCATCAAGAAGTACCCCAACCGCCGCCTCTACGATACGGCGATCTCGAGCTATATCACCCTGGCCGACGTCAAGCGCCTGGTGCTCGAGAGTGTCGACTTCCAGGTCGTCGACGCCAAGACGCGTGAGGACATTACCCGCAGCATCCTGCTCCAGATCATCAGCGAGGAGGAGGAGGAGGGCGAGCCGATCTTCTCCAGCCAGCTGCTGGCCCAGTTGATCCGGGCCTACGGCGGCAACATGCAGAACATGCTCACCAGCTATCTGGAGAAGAGCCTGGAGCTCTGGGCGGATCAGCAGCGCGTCTTCCAGCAGCGTACCCGCGAGTTCATGGACCATAACCCCATGAACATCATGACCCAGTTCGCCGAGCGTAACCTGGCCCTGTGGCGCCAGATGAGCGGGATGGACAGCAGCCGCGACGAGGAAGGCAGCCGTGACGAGGAAGGCAGCGGCGGGTTCGAGGATCCGCCCGCCTCCAACCGGGGCCCCGGTCGCCACCGCCAGGATCAGTAAAGCTGAATAACTGACCCCGCCAAGGCTTTCCGGCTTTCCAGGGTGCGCTGTGCCGGGTGATTTCGCAGGTCTCCCGTAACCCCTCCAGATTCCGCCCTGCGCCGTCGTTGGCCGGGCTTGCCGGCCCGCGTTGACACTCGCTGCGGCGCAGCATAAGCTTCTTAGGCGCAGCATATGCTGCGATGCACAAAAGTGGTGCAGCGCGGCATCCGGCCGTGCGCCCGCTGCGTGCAAGTCCATTGCAGAAAAGCGAGGAATACCGATATGGCAGGTCGTTTGGCCCTGGTAACCGGAGGCAACGGTGGCATCGGCACCGCTGTCTGTCGCGAACTCGCCGCGCAGGGATATCGCGTGGTCACCACCTGCGTGGACGCCAAGGCGGAGCGCGTTGAGGATTGGCAGGCGCAGCTGCGCGAGGAGGGCTACGAGGTCGGCTACGTTGAGTGCAACGTGGCGGATTACGAGTCCTGCCAGCGCATGGCCGAACAGATGAAGCAGGCCTACGGCGAGGTGGAGGTGCTGGTCAATCTCGCCGGCATCACCCGTGACGCCTTTTGCCACAAGATGGAGCACCAGGACTGGCAGGATGTCATCGACATCAACCTGGACAGCGTGTTCAACGTCACGCGCCAGCTCCTCAACGGCATGCGGGATCGCGGCTTCGGGCGCATCGTCAATGTCGCCTCGGTGAACGGTCAGACCGGGCAGTTCGGTCAGGCGAACTACTCCGCGGCCAAGGCCGGCATGCACGGCTTCACCATGGCGCTGGCCAAGGAGAACGCACGTAAGGGTGTCTCGGTGAACACCGTCTCACCCGGGTACGTGGCGACGAGCATGACGGCGGCGATCCCGGATAACGTGCGCGAGCAGATCGTTTCGCAGATCCCGGCGGGCCGCAT
Source organism: Halorhodospira sp. 9621 (assembly GCF_022228055.1). Lineage (NCBI taxonomy): Bacteria > Pseudomonadati > Pseudomonadota > Gammaproteobacteria > Chromatiales > Ectothiorhodospiraceae > Halorhodospira > Halorhodospira sp. 9621. The sequence goes on along the minus strand of NZ_JAJNRD010000007.1, from coordinate 99,494 downwards.
GGCCGAGCCCGGTGAGATCGCGCGGGTGATCGGCTTCCTGGTAGCGGACGAGTCGGGCTACATCACCGGCGCCAATGTGCCGGTCAACGGTGGTCAGTTCTGCAGCTTCTGAGCCGGTTTGGCCCGCCCCGGTGATCAGCGATTGCTCAGGGGCGGGCAGTATTTGACAGCCCAATGTGACGGGGCTATCATGTTGCGTAGCAACAATGCCGCGGCCCACCCGGCGCGCCGGACTCCGGCGGCCAGGCGCCAAGCGGGCCTGCGGTGAGGCTCCTGAAGGAGCCAAAGTTTTGTTAGCCGGTCTCCTCCTGGCGGCGTCTCCTCCCCGGAGACAATTGTCGCCAACTCCTTGCCCCCTCTCTGAGGGGGTTTTTTTTGGGCGCAGCCCCGGCTCAACCGCACCCGGTATGGGCTGGAGATTGTGGTGACGCCGGGCGTCGGCTGCAAGCATTCTCGATGCGGCGCTGCATCATCGGCGTCTACTCCGCCAGCCAGGCCACGATCCGTGGCAGGAGTTCGGCGTGGGCTCGGCGGCTGATGAACACGCCCAGGTGCCCTCCGGGAAAGGCCAGTTCGCCGTAGTCCGTTGAGCCGATGTGGTCCCGCAAGGCGCGCGCGGCATCGGCCGGGACCAGGTGGTCCTGTTCGGCGTAGACATTGAGGGTCGGGTGCTCGATGTTGCCCAGGTGCACCGGCCGGCCGTTAAGGGTCAGCGTGCCACGCAGCAGCCCGTTGCGCTGGTAGCACTCGCGGCCGAATTCGGCGAAGGCGGTGGCCGCCTGGTCGGGGCTGTCGTACATCCAGCGCTCCAGGCGCAGGAAGTCGTGGAGGGCCTCCGGGTGGCCGGCCAGCTCGGGCAGGTCCATGTAGCGCTGGGCGAGCAGGCGGTAGGGCTTGAGGGCGACAAACACGCCGTTGAGCCACTCCGCCGAGATGTTGCCGAGGGTCTGTGTCGCCTGGTCGAAGTCGACCTCCTGAGCCATGCGGCTGAGGTTGTCCCCGGGGGTGTGGAAGTCCACCGGGGTCACCAGGTTCACCAGCCGGTGGACGCGGTGCGGCTGCAGCGCGGCCAGACACAGCGCGAAGACGCCGCCCTGGCAGACGCCGAGCAGGTCGGGGGAGGCGCCCTCGCTGGTGGCCACCTCTGCGGCCGCCGCGGCAAGGAACTCGTCGATGTAGTCCGCCAGGCCCAGGAAGCGGTCGGCGCCCTTCGGGTAGCCCCAGTCGAGGAGGTAGACCGGGTGGCCGGCCCGGGTCAGGGCGGCGATGAGCGAGCGGCGCTCGGTGAGGTCGAGGATGAAGGGGCGGTTGACCAGCGAGTAGACGATGAGCACCGGCCGCTGGCCGGTGCTGCGCGCCGGGGCGTAGCGGCGCAGGTGCATGCCCGGCCCCGGTTCGGCGTGGAGGGTGAAGGGGGTTGCGCCCCGGGTGTCCACGGGTAGCTCGGCCCCCTGCTCGAGGGTCTCGATCAGGCGGCGCTGCCAGTCGGTCAGGCCGCTGTCGGGTGGGTTCTCGGCCATCACTGCTCCCGTCGCCCTGCTGTGCGTTCGGCCCGCAGGGCCTTCACCTCTTCGCGCAGGCGTGCCACCTCTTCGCGCAGGGCGGCCAGCTCGTCGCCCTGCGCCGTGCGGCGCTGGCCGCGCTCGAGCTCGACCAGGCGGCGCTGGGTATCGAGGAAGTCATCCCGGTTGGGCAGGTCCAGGGTGCGCAGCCCGGTGTCGAGCTGCTCTTGGTAGCGGCCGACGAGCTCGGTGGTGGCGTTGGTCAGCCGGCCGAAGGCCGAGGCCCACTGCTGTGAGGCCAGGGTCTGCTCGTAGCAGGCCTCGCTGTCGGTCAGCCACCACTCGTAAAGCGCCCGGTAGCTCTCCGGTAGCGACTGCTGTGGGTCCTGTGCGGCTGTCTGCAGGTGCTGCTCCAGGGTGTCGAGCCCAGTGCGGGCCGATTCGAGCAGGATCCGGGCGCACTGGGCGTGGGCGTGCAGGTAGCGGTCCAGGGCGATCTGCAGTCCCTGGGTGCGCTCGAGGCCGTGCTGCCAGGGGCCGAGCCGGGCGAGGGTCTGCAGCCACGGCGCCAGCCAATTGGGGTGTTCGTCTTCGGGGGGGTCGCCTGTTCTGGCCGCGCCGGGCACGGTGTTCAGGCCGGCCAGGGTGGTGTCGAGCTGGGCGCGCAGGCTGCCGAAGGCGGCCGCGCAGGCCGGCCCCGGCGTGCCACCGTCGGCCTCCAGCGCGCGCCAAAGCACGCCGACGGGCGTGGCATCGTTCATGCGTAGGATCCAGTCGCTGTCGAAGGCTTCGCCGGACGCCATTAGCGCGCTCCCAGGGTGCCGCGGCAGTCTACTAAGTCCGCGGAACCACTGGCTAGTCCGCGCTGCGCTGCGTCCAGCGTTCCTTGAGCGCCTCGGCGCGGGCGCGCTGGTAGCGATCCTCGCCGGCGTGGCGAATGGCGTTGTTCAGTTGAGCCACGGCCAGGTTCTGCTCGCCGCGGGCGCGATAGTGCTCGGCCAGGGCGATGTAGCCCTCGGCCTCGCGCCCGGAGGCGTGGGCGGCGTCGGCGAGCAGGCGGAGCAGCTGCGGCGATCCGCCGGACCCGCGGGCGGCGCGGGCCAGCACCCGGCGGGCCTGTTCGGCGTCGTCGGTCGCCAGCAGGGTCTCGGCCAGGCGGTAGGTGGTGGCCCAGCTGCCCGGGTAGAGGGAGCGGGCCTCACGGTAGGTGGCCAGCGCCTGCTCGGTGTCGCCGGCGGCGCGCAGGATCTCGGCGCGGCCGAGGAGCACGTAGAGCCGCTCGCCCTCAATGGCGCTGAGGCTGTCGAGCAGTGCCAGGGCCTGGGCGTGCTGGCCCGACTCGCGGGAGAGTGCCAGGGCCAGGCCGTAGAGGGCGGCGGCCCGCGCGGTCGGGTTGTCGGCACTGCGCCGCAGCTGGTCCTGCATGAACGCCACCGCGCTGGTGCTGCGGTCCTCGTGGGTGAAGACCTGCTGCCGGGCGCGGATGAAGGCGTGGTGGCCGCTCTCATAGATGGCGCCACCCTCGAGGCGTTCGGCCAGGCGCTGCGCCTCGTTGAGGCGCCGCTCGGTCAGCGGGTGAGTGCTGAGATACTCCGGCGGATCCTCGGCGAAGCGGGAGGCCTCGGCCAGACGCTCGAAGAATCCGGGCATGCCGTGCGGGTCGAGACCCGCCGCGACCAGATTGTGCAGGCCGACCCGGTCGGCCTCCTGCTCGTGGGCGCGGGAGTGGCTCAGCTGCTGCTGGATGGGGGCGGCGATGCCGGCCATGGCTGCGGCGCTGCCTGCCTGAGGGTTCTGCGAGCCGACCAGAATGGCGGCCAGGACCGCGGCGGCGGTCTGCAGATTGAGCTGCTGCGACTGGGCGTACTGCCGGGCGATGTGGCGCTGTGTGACGTGGGCGATCTCGTGGGCGAGCACGCCGGCGAGTTCGCTCTCGGTGCGGGTTTCGCGGATCAGCCCGGTATGCAGCCCGATGAACCCACCGGGCAGGGCGAAGGCGTTGATCTGGTCGTCCTCGACCAGGAAGAAGCTGTAGCCGAACCCCGGCTCGTTGCTGTGCGCCGCCAGGCGCTGCCCGAGGTTCTGCAGGTACTCGTTGGTCTCCGGGTCCTCGTGCAGCGGCAGGTGCTGCCGGACCTGGCGCATGATTTCGGTGCCGAGTTCGCGTTCCTTGTGCACGGGCAGGGCTTCGGCGCCGGGTACGCCGAGCTGCGGCAGCTGGACGCCGTCCGCCTGGGCCGGCTGCAGAGCCGGGGCGGTGAGCAGTAGCGCAGCCAGCAGCAGGGCCGAGGCCGTTCGGAGGAGGCGATCGAGCATGGTCATATGATGAGACCGGGCGCCGCGGATGCGAGTTCCCGCGGGCGCAAGGATGATCCGGCTACGTTATCATCAATGCGCGATCCGCGAAGGAGATGCGCCCTTGGAGCTGATACGTAGCTGGCTGCGCCGCACATTCAACGATCCTCAGATCGCTGCCTTCATCATCCTCATGGTGGTCGGCCTAGGGGCGCTGCTGATGCTTGGCAGCATCCTTGCGCCGGTGATCGCCGCCGTGGTCATCGCCTATCTGCTCGAGGGCGTGGTGCGGGCGTTCGAGCGCTTTGGGGTGCCCCGGATGCTGGCGGTGGTGATCGTGATCCTCTTCCTCACCACCTTCCTGATCCTGGTGCTATTCGCGCTGATCCCGCTGCTCTACCGCCAGGTGGGGCAGCTGGTCGATCAGTTGCCGGCGATCCTCGCCCAGGGGCAGATGCTGCTCCTGCAGCTGCCCGAACACTACCCGCAGCTCTTTTCCGAGGCTCAGATCCGCGAGATGCTGGATACCGCCCGGCGCGAGATCACCGATCTGGGGCAGCGGGTGGTGGCCTCGGTGACCGTGCAGTCGCTGATGATCCTCGGCACCCTGGTCATCTATGCCGTGCTGGTCCCCTTCCTGGTTTTCTTCCTGCTCAAGGACAAGCGGCTATTGCTGCAGTGGGTCAGCAACCATATGCCGCGCCACCGCGCCTTCGCCTCGGAGGTCTGGCTCGACGTCGATCAGCAGATCGGCAACTACGTCCGCGGCAAGTTCATCGAGATCGTGATCGTTTGGGCGGTGACCTACATCACGTTCTCGGTCCTCGGTCTGCCGTTCGCCATGCTGTTGGCGGTGGCCACCGGGTTGTCGGTGATCATCCCTTATATCGGCGCCTTCGTGATGACCGTGCCGGTGGCGCTGATCGCCTACTTCCACTTCGGGGTCAGTCAGGAGTTGGTCTACGTCCTGGTGGCCTACACGATCATTCAGGTCCTCGACGGCAATGTGCTGGTGCCGCTGCTCTTCTCTGAGGTGGTCAACCTCCACCCGGTGGCGATCATCGTCTCCATCCTGGTCTTTGGCGGGATCTGGGGGTTCTGGGGGATCTTCTTCGCCATCCCGCTGGCCACCTTCATCCAGGCGATCATCAAGGCCTGGGTGCGACGGCGCAAACCGCCGGATGAAGAGTCCGCGGGGGTTGAGGAGGAGTTGGTGCCCTGAGCCGGGCGGGTTCCCCGTGGCCGCGGCGGGTCAGAGGACGTCCGAGGCGTAATCGGCCAGCCGCGAGCGCTCGCCCCGACGCAGGGTCACGTGGCCGCTGTGGGGCCAGTCCTTGAGGCGGTCGACCACGTAGGTCAGCCCCGAGGTGCTCTCGGTCAGGTAGGGGGTGTCGATCTGGCCGATGTTGCCGAGGCAGATCACCTTGGTGCCCGGGCCGGCCCGGGTGATCAGGGTTTTCATCTGTTTGGCGGTGAGGTTCTGCGCCTCGTCGAGGATGACGAACTTCTCCAGGAAGGTCCGCCCGCGCATGAAGCTCATCGAGCGGATGCGCACCCGGGAGTGGAGCAGGTCGGCGGTGGCCGCCCGCGCCCAGTCGCCGCCAAGCCCGCTGTCCGGCGCGCTGAGCACCTCCAGGTTGTCCATCAGCGCCCCCATCCAGGGGGTCATCTTCTCCTCTTCGGTGCCCGGGAGGTAGCCGATCTCCTCGCCGATGGCCACGGTGGCCCGGGTGGCGATCACCTCGCGGTAGCGGCCCTGGTCCATGGTCTGCGCCAGTCCGGCGGCCAGGGTGAGCAGGGTTTTGCCGGTGCCGGCGGCGCCTAGCAGCGAGACCAGGTCGATCTCCGGGTCCATGAGCAGGTGCAGGGCAAAGTTCTGCTCGCGGTTGCGGGCCCGGACACCCCAGACCGCGTTGCGTTCGCGGAAATCGGCCACCGGCGCGAGCACGGCGTGCCGGTCCTCGAAGCCGCGCACCACACCCTCGAAGCCGTCCTCGGCGTAGAGGCACTGGTTGACCCGCCACACGGTGTCCTCGGGCACCGGTACCCGGTAGCCGCGCTCGTGGGCGCGGGCCCGTTGCCACACGTCCGCCGGGATGGCCTCGACGCCCGTCGGCAGCAGATCGACGTCGTCGATGACCCGGTCGCTCTCGTAGTCCTCGGCGGCGATGCCGGCCACCTGGGCGCGGATGCGCAGGTTGATGTCCTTGGAGACTAGGACCGGGGTCTGCGCCCGGCCCTCGCGCAAACGTCCGGCGGCGGCGAGGATGGCCGAGTCGCCGCGGCCGTGGCCCTCGGTCTCGAAGAACAGCCGCCCGGACGGCTCGCCCGGGGCGCCGCTGCCCAGGGCGACGCCGTCGTGCAGAGAGCCGGGGGTGTGGCCGGCGAGCAGGTCGTCGAGGAAGCGGCTGACCTGGCGGGCGTTGCGCGCCACCTCGGAGAGCCCCTCTTTGGCGGCGTCGAGTTCCTCGAGCACCGCCGAGGGCAGGCAGACGTCGTGCTCCTCGAAGTGGAACAGTGCGGTCGGGTCGTGCACCAGGACCGACGTGTCGAGCACGTAGATGCGTTCGGCGAGCGGCTGGTTCATGGCGGTTTCATCCCCGTGCCGGGGTTGCTTGTTCCGGGGCGACGGCTACTTGGCCGGCTCCATGATGGCGTCCAGATTGAACTGGTCGCAGAAGTCCATGAACTCGTCGCGCAGGCTGGCGATGTGTACGCCGGCCGGGACGTCCACGGTCAGGTAGACCGAGAACATCGGAGTGCCCGTGTGCGCCGCCGCGTAGCTGGCGGTGTTCATGTCGCGGATGTTGATCTCGCGCGTGGCGAAGAAGTTGGCGAGCTCGGCGACGATCCCCGGGTGATCGAGGGCGACGACCTCCACCGAGTAAGGCAGCAGCTGCTCACCGGTGCTAGCCGGCTCAGTGCGCTGGATATGGATCTCCAGGCCCATACGCCGCGCCGAGTGGGGCAGGCTGGTCTCGAGCTTGGCCAACTCGTTCCAGCGCCCGGAAACCATGAGGATCATGGCGAACTCGCCGCCGAGCACGCTCATGCGGCTGTCGGCGATGTTGCAGCCGGTTTCGGTAACCGCGCCGGCCAACTCGCGCACGATGCCCGGGCGGTCGTGCCCGAGGGCGGTGATGACCATCAGGTTGTGCATCGCACTGCTCGCCCTGCTTGGGTGTGCGGCGGCAGTCTAGCACGGAACTTGGCCTGGATGGGGCGCGCCGCCCGGCGTCATCCTTGCTTGGCGCCGCGCACCCCGCTTAGTACCATGAGTCCCTTGCCGATCTGACTCGAGACCGATGACGGAGGTGGTGATGTTCCGCGGCAGCATGGTGGCGATGGTCACCCCGATGAAGGCGCAGGATGGAATTCGGGACGCCGTGGACGAGAAGGCGCTCAAGCAGCTCGTCGAATTCCACGTCGAGCAGGGCAGCGACGCCATCGTGGCCGTCGGCACCACCGGCGAGTCGGCCACCCTCGATTACGAAGAGCACCGGGACGTCATCCGCGCCACGGTGGAGGCCGCTGCGGGCCGGATCCCGGTCATCGGTGGCACCGGCGCCAACTCGACCTGGGAGGCCATCGAGCTGACCCGCAGCGCGATGGAAGCCGGCTGTGACGCGGCGCTGCTGGTGGTGCCCTACTACAACAAGCCCACCCAGGAGGGGCTGGTCCAGCACTTCACGGCCATCGCCGAGGCGGTGCCGATCCCGCAGATCCTCTACAACGTGCCCGGGCGCACCGGCTGCGACATGCTCCCCGAGACCGTCGCCCGCCTGGCCGATCTGCCCAACGTGTTCGGCCTCAAGGAGGCGCAGGGTACGGTCGAGCGCGCCGAGGAGGTGATCCGGCTCTGCGGCGATCGGCTGGATATCTTCGCCGGTGACGACTTCAACGCGCTGGGCATGATGCGCGTCGGCGGCAAGGGGGTCATCTCGGTGAGCGCCAACGTGGCGCCGCGGCAGATGCGCGAGCTCTGCGCCGCCGCGCTGAGTGGCGACATGGAGAGCGCCGAGGCCATCAACGAGCGGTTGACGCCGCTGCACCAGGCGATGTTCTGCGAGCCGAACCCGGTGCCGGTCAAGTGGGCGGTGGAGCGGCTCGGCATGGCCGACTCGGGTATGCGGCTGCCCATGACCCGCTTGACCGACGCCGGTCAGGCGCGGGTCCGGCAGGCGATGATCGACGCCGGTCTGCTGTGAGGGGAGCGACCGCCAGGGGCGTGCGCTGGCTCCCGGTGGCGCTGCTCGCCGCCGGGCTGCTTGGCGCCTGTGCCACCGACCCGCTGACCCGCGACGAGGCCGAGTACCCCGACCACCTGGTCATCCCGCCGGATCTGGTCGGTGAGCCGGACCCCGCCGCAGCGGAGCCGCCGGCCGCGGAGCCGGACGCCGACGAGGAGCTGCCGGTGGACGTCGAGCGCACCATCCCCTCGCGGCTCACCGAGGTCGACGGCGATCCGCGGCTCGCCTTGGGGATGGGGATCAATCAGGCCTGGACCGGTACCGGCGCCGCGCTCAATCGTCTGGATTTCACCGTGCTCGAGCGCCAGCGCGACGAGCTCTACTACCTGATCCGCTACGAGCCGCGGGCGGACGAGGAGATCGAGCAGCCCGGCCTGTTCGCGCGCTGGTTCGGCGGGGCCGAGCGCATCGACACCGCGCCGCAGCGCTTCCGTATCCAGATCGCCCGTGAGGACGGGCAGGTGGTGGCCAGGGTCCTCGACGAGGACGGCGAGCCGGCCGCACAAGCGGTCGCCGAACGGCTGCTGACCCTGCTCGATCGCCAGCTCTACTGACCATGTTGCAGATTCCCGGAAAACGCGCCCTCTCCCCCTTCCGCCTCGACAAGCTGCGTGACGAGCTGCGCACCGCCTGTGCGGCGGTGCACGCCGTCGACGCCATGCACTGCCACTTCGTGGCCACTGAACGGCCCCTTTCCGAAGCGCAGCACGAGGTTCTGCTGCAGCTGCTCGACTACGGGGCCGACTACCCGGCGCCGGCCGGTGCCGACGGCGAGGTGACCACGCTTCTGGTGGTGCCGCGCCCCGGCACCGTTTCGCCGTGGTCGAGCAAGGCTACGGACATCGCCCGCAACTGTGGGCTCAGCGATGTCGAGCGTATCGAGCGTGGCACACTGTTTCGCATCATCAGCGACGGCCCCCTGACCGGAGCTGGGCGTCAGGCCGTTGTTGCGGCGATCCACGACCCGCTGACCGATGCCGTGCTCGACGGCCCGGAGGAGGCCGAGGCGCTGTTCCGGGACAGCCAGCCGCGCCCGGTGGCCGAGATCGACGTCCTTGGCGGCGGGCGCGAGGCGCTGACCCGGGCGGATGCCGAGCTGGGTCTGGCGCTGGCCGAGGACGAGATCGACTACTTGCTCGAGAGCTACGACGGCCTGGGGCGCAACCCCACCGACGTCGAGTTGATGATGTTCGCCCAGGCGAACTCGGAGCACTGCCGGCACAAGATCTTCAACGCCGACTGGGTCATCGACGGTGAGGCGCAGCCGCAGTCGCTGTTCGCCATGATCCGCCGCAGCCACGAGGCCAGCCCCGGTGGCGTGCTCTCGGCGTACAGCGACAATGCCGCCGTGGCCGCCGGTTTCGAGGCCCGGCGCCTGCACGCCGGGGCCGACGGATGCTACCGCGAACACCCTGAGCCGGCTCACCTGGTGATGAAGGTCGAGACCCACAACCACCCGACCGCGATCGAGCCGTTCGCCGGTGCCGCCACCGGTGCCGGCGGCGAGATTCGTGACGAGGCGGCCACCGGCGTCGGTGGTCGCACCAAGGCGGGGCTGACCGGCTTTTCGGTGTCCAATCTGCGCATCCCCGGCTTTCAGCAGCCGTGGGAAGGCCCGGAAGCCCGGCCGCGGCGGATCGCCTCGCCGCTGGCGATCATGCTCGATGGCCCCCTGGGGGCAGCCGGCTACAACAACGAGTTCGGGCGGCCGGCGCTGAGCGGCTACTTCCGCACGCTGGAGCTCGCCGCGCCGGCGGTCGGCGGCGGCGAGCAGGTGCGTGGCTACCACAAACCGATCATGATCGCCGGCGGCATGGGCAACATCCGCGACGATCACGTCCATAAGCGCCATCTGCCTGCGGGGACGCCGGTGGTGGTGCTGGGCGGACCGGCCCTGCTCATTGGGCTGGGCGGCGGGGCGGCCTCGTCGGTGGCCAGCGGCAGCGGCGACGAGGCGTTGGATCTCGCCTCGGTGCAGCGCGACAACCCCGAGATGCAGCGGCGCGCGCAAGGGGTGCTGGACGCCTGCACGGCCCGCGGCGACGGCAATCCGATCCATTCCATCCACGACGTGGGCGCCGGCGGCCTGTCCAACGCCATCCCCGAGATCCTCGACGATGCCGACCGCGGCGGGCGCGTCGAGCTGCGTACGATCCCCATCGACGACCCGGGCATGTCGCCGCTGGAGATCTGGTGCAACGAGTCCCAGGAGCGCTACGTCCTGGCTGTGGACCCCGAGCGGCTGGCCGAGTTCGAGGCGCTGTGCGCCCGCGAGCGCTGCCCCTACGCCGTGGTGGGTGAGACCACCGATGCCCGCGAGCTGGTCGTCGGCGACGGCTACTTCGACAACACGCCGGTGGACCTGCCCATGGAGCTGCTCCTGGGCAAACCACCCAAGATGTTGCGCGATGTCCGCCGCCGGGCTGTGGCCGGAGCGCCGCTGGATCTGGGCGGGGTGACCGTGGTCGAGGCGCTGGAGCGGGTGCTGCAGCTGCCCGCCGTCGCGTCCAAGGAGTTCCTGATTACCATCGGCGATCGGACCGTCACTGGGCAGGTGGTGCGGGATCAGATGGTCGGCCCTTGGCAGGTGCCGGTGGCCGATTGCGCGATCACCGTCTCGGACTATCGCGGCTATGCCGGCGAGGCCATGGCGGTGGGCGAGCGGCCCACGGTGGCCATCCTCGACGCCCCGGCCTCCGGTCGGCTGGCCGTGGCCGAGGCCCTGACCAACCTGGCCACTGCCGGGGTGGGGCGGCTTGCTGCGGTGAACCTCTCCGCCAACTGGATGGCTGCCTGCGGCCACGACGGCGAGGACGCCGCGCTGTATGACACGGTGGCCGCCGTGGGTCGGGATCTCTGCCCGGAGTTGGGGGTGGCCATCCCGGTGGGGAAGGATTCGCTGTCCATGCGCACGGTCTGGGAGGAAGCCGGCGGGCAGCGCTCGGTAACGGCGCCGGTCTCGTTGGTGGTCTCTGCCTTCGCCCCGGTTGCCGACGTGCGCCGGGCGGTCACGCCGCAGCTGCAGCCGCAGCCGGACACCGTTCTGGTGGCGCTGGAACTCAGCGGCGAGCGGCATCGTCTCGGCGGCTCCGCCCTGGCGCAGGTCTACCGTCGCATCGGCGAACGCCCGGCGGATCTGGACAGCCCGGCGGCGCTGCGCTGGGCCTTCGACCACGTACAGGACCTACTCGCCGAGGGGCGCATCCTGGCCTGTCACGATCGCTCCGACGGCGGCCTGCTGGTCACCCTCTGCGAGATGGCCTTCGCCGGGCGGTGCGGTTTCGAGGTGGATCTGGACGCCGTTTCCGGCGAGGGCCCGGACGGGCTCCTGTCTGCCGCCTTCAGCGAGGAGCCCGGCCTGGTCCTGCAGCTGACCGCTGCCGAGGCCAATGCCCTGGAATCCGCCGCCGCCGATGCTCCGGAGGGCGTCCGGGTGCGCCGGCTGGGGCAGCCGCGTGCGGACGATCGAGTGGTGGTCCACGGCGCGGGGGGCGCGCTGCTGGATCGGCCCCGGCGGGAGCTGCAGCGGATCTGGGCCGAGACCAGCTACCGCATGCAGGCCCTGCGCGACGACCCCGAGTGCGCCGCCGAGGCCTTCGACGCCATCCCGGACAGCGACGATCCCGGCCTGACCGCTACGCAGGCGGTTTTCGATCCGGCCGAGGATGTGGCGGCCCCGTACATCGCCACCGGAGCGCGGCCTCGCGTGGCGGTGCTCCGCGAGCAGGGCGTCAATGGCCACGTGGAGATGGCTGCGGCCTTCCATGCCGCCGGGTTCGAGGCCGTAGACGTCCACATGAGCGATATCCTCGGCGGCAGCGACGACCTGACCGGCTACCACGGGTTGGCCGCCTGCGGCGGCTTCTCCTTCGGCGACGTCCTCGGTGCAGGGGGCGGCTGGGCCAAGAGCATCCGCTTCCACGACGGCGCCCGGGAGGCCTTCCAGGCCTTCTTCCACCGTCCGGATACCTTCACCCTGGGCGTGTGCAACGGCTGCCAGATGCTCGCCCATCTGCGCGATCTCATCCCCGGCGCCGGGGCCTGGCCGCGTTTCGTGCGCAACCGCTCGGAGCAGTTCGAGGCGCGTCTGGCCCTGGTCGAGGTGGTGGACTCGCCCTCGGTGCTGCTGCGCGGCATGGCCGGCTCGCGCCTCCCGCTGGCGGTGGCCCACGGCGAGGGTCGGGTGGACTTCAGCGCCGGCGACGCGGCGGCGGCCCGGCCGGTGCTGCGCTACATCGACGGCGACGGCCGGCCGGCGAATGCCTATCCGGCCAATCCCAACGGCTCGGCCGGGGGGATGACCGGTTTCACCAGCGACGACGGCCGCGCGACGATCCTGATGCCGCACCCCGAGCGGGTGTTCCGGAGCGTGCAGTACTCCTGGCATCCGCCCGAGTGGGGCGAGGACGGCCCCTGGCTGCGCATGTTCCGCAACGCGCGGGCTTGGGTTGGCTGAGATCGGCCCGTACCTTATCCGGTAGCGCCGCCGGCCGGAGCGCAGGGGCCGGCCGGCCGCCGGACAGGGAAAGACCGAACAACGTCAGGAGGTCGAATCTTGAGCGCCAACTACCCGATCCGAACTGTTGTCTTCCCGGTTGCCGGGCTCGGCACCCGCTTCCTGCCGGCCACCAAGGCCAGTCCCAAGGAGATGCTGCCGGTGGTCGACAAGCCGCTGATCCAGTACGCGGTGGAGGAGGCGGTGGCCGCCGGGGCCGAGTACCTCGTCTTTGTGACCGGCCGCACCAAGCGCGCCATCGAGGATCACTTTGACACCGCCACCGAGCTTGAGCGGGAGCTCGAGGCCAAGGGCAAGGAGAAGCTCCTCCAGCTGGTCAAGGATACTGTGCCTAAGGGGGTGAGCTGCATCTACATCCGCCAGGGCGAAGCCCTGGGGCTCGGTCACGCCGTGGCCTGTGCCCGGCCGGCGGTCGGTCGTCGCGAGCCGTTCGGCGTCATCCTCGCCGACGATCTGATCAATGCCGGCGACGACGCCCCGGCCCTGGCCCAAATGGCCGGAGTGGCGGCCTGGCGAGGCGGCTCGGTGCTCGGCGTCGAGCGCGTCCCGCAGGCCGAGACGGACAAGTACGGCGTCGTCGAGGGCGAGACCGTCGGCGACGGTGTCACCGCCGTCAGCGCCATGGTCGAGAAGCCCAGCCCCGCCGAGGCGCCGTCCAACCTGGCGGTGGTCGGGCGCTATATCCTCTCGCGCAACATCTTCCACCACCTGGATCGGACCCGCCCCGATCACCGCGGCGAGATCCAGCTGACCGACGCCATCGTCTCGCTGATGGCCGAGGAGCCGGTGTACGCTTACGAGTACGCCGGCGAGCGCTACGACTGCGGCAGCAAGTTCGGCTACCTGCAGGCTACCGTGGCCTACGGGCTCGAGCACCCGGAGCTCGGCCCGGATTTCCGGGACTATGTCAGAGGGTTGGGGGACGACGCCTGAGCGGCTCCCGCCCCGGCCAACAGGAGGACGCCATGGCCCGCGCCGTCCGCATCCAGCAAACGGGTGGCCCCGAGCAGTTGCAGGTCGAAGAGGTTGAGGTGCCCGCCCCGGGCGCCGGCGAGGTGCTGCTCCGCCAGACTGCCTGCGGGGTCAACTTCATCGACTGCTACCACCGCAGCGGGCTGTATCCGCTGCCGCGACTGCCGCACGGCATCGGCGTGGAGGCCAGCGGCGTGGTCGAGGCGGTTGGCGAGGGGGTCCGCGAGGTGCAGGTGGGCGAGCGCGTGGCCTACGCCACGCCGCCGCCGGGGGCCTACGCCGAGGCCCGCATCCTGCCGGCGGAACGGCTGATTCCGGTCCCCGACGAGATCGACGATGCGGTGGCCGGCGGCACCACCCTGCGCGGCCTGACCGCCTGGCTGCTGCTGCACCGCACGTTCACGGTCCGCCGTGGGCACACGTTGCTGGTCCATGCCGCCGCCGGCGGCGTGGGGCAGATCCTCTGCCAGTGGGCCGACGCCCTCGGGGCCACCGTGATCGGCACCGTGGGCGATGAGGAGAAGGCGCAGGTGGCTGCGGAGCACGGCTGCCACCATCCGATTGTCTACACCCGGGACGACTTCCGCGAGAAGGTCGAGGCGATCACCGGTGGCCGGGGTGTGGACGTGGTCTACGACTCCGTGGGGGCGGCCACCTTTGAGGGGTCGCTGGACTGCCTGCGCCCGCTGGGTCTGATGGTCAGCTACGGGAATGCCTCTGGGGCGCCGCCGGCGATTGAGCCGGGGTTGCTGGCGCAGAAGGGGTCGCTGTTCCTGACCCGTCCGGTGCTGTTCCACTACATCGCCGATCGCCACGAGTTGCTGGCCGGCGCCTCGGCGTATTTCGATGCGCTCACCCAGGGCGTGATCGAGCCCCGGGTGGGGCGGCGCTACCCGCTGGAGAAGGCGGCGCAGGCCCACACGGATCTGGAGGCCCGGGCGACCAGCGGGGCCACGGTGCTCGATCTCGGCGCAGCGGGTTGACCCCGGCGCGGGGGATGCCCCGGGTCCGCCGGCGTCGAACGAGCGCGCCCCTGCGGGGTTCCCTGCGCTGCTCACCGGCGCGGGGCCGCTCGCTTAACTCGCGGCGCTGCCGCGCCGCTCGGACAAAACCTCGCTGACCAGCGCGAACCCGCAAAGGTTCGCGCTGGCCCCCGCGCCGGCTGCGCTGCTCGGCGCGCTCAATGACGCCGGCGGACCAGGGGGCCTCCCCCGCGCCGGGGTCAGTCCCGCAGATGCCCGGCAACGGCACGGAGGTCGTCCAGGTCGCGCACGTCGGCGGCGCGAAGCGGCACGTAGTAGCGCCGCCGATCGGCAAAGTGCTGCTCGATCGCCGCCAGGTGCTCCGCCTCGGCCTCGCGGCGGCGGGCGACGAAGGTGCCGTCCGCCTCCTCCGGCAGCACCTTGTTGATCACCAGCGCCCCCACCCGCAAGCGGTGGCTGTCGAGTTCCGCCAGCGCGCGCCGCGTCTCCTCCACCGGCAGGTGTTCCGGGGTGAGGACGAAGACGAAGGCCGTCATGGCCGGATCCAGCATCAGATCGCGGACCGCCGCGATCCGCCGGCGCCGCTCGCTGAGTAGATCGTAGAGCGGATCCTCGGGCACCTCGCCATCGCCGAGCCACTGCGAGCGCTCGCGGTTGTGCTCCGTGCGCCGGCGCAGCAGGCCGTCTACCCAGGCGCCCATGAGCTCCGGCAGGGTCAGTAGCCGGATGGTGTGCCCCGTGGGTGCGGTGTCGAAGACCACCTGATCGTAGCCCTGCGCCTCGCCCGGGTGCGCCTCGTCCAGCAGGATCCCCACCATGCGGTCGAACAGGGCCGCCTCGTACGCCCCGGGGGCGCGGCCGGCCATGTCGATCTGCCGTTCCGCCTCCTCGATCATGGTCGAGCGGACCGTGGCCCGGATGTTCTGCTTGACCTGCTCGATGTAGCGGGCGCACTCGGCATCCGGGTCGATCTCGATGGCATCGAGGTTCCCGGCCACGCGGGTGGGCTCCCCGCCGAGGGGGCGGCCGAAGGCGTCGCCCAGGTTGTGGGCCGGGTCGGTGGAGACCAGCAGGACCCGTTGCCCGCTGTCCGCCGCGGCCAGTGCATGGGCGGCCGCCGTGGTGGTCTTGCCCACGCCGCCCTTGCCGGAGAAGAACAGGATCGGTTCGCTGATCACCGCTTGGCCTCCCGCGGTTCGTCGTTCAGCAGCACCGGATGTGGTCCAGCGGCGAGTGATCCATCCCCATGCGCTGGTGCCACTCATGGTAAGACTCGATCAGTGCCGGGTAGAGCTCCAGGGTGTAGTAGGAGGCCGGGTTGGGGAGGCCCATGGCCTCCCCGAAGAGCATCAGCAGGATCAGGTCCTCCTGGTCCTGCAGCTCCCGCTTGACCTCGGCGTCGTGGCCGAGGCGCAGCGACTGATCGTAGCCGCGCAGCAGCTGCTGAAGCCGTTCCCACCAGGAGCCGTCCGTGGCGCTCATGACCGCCCCTCGCGCTCCGGCTCTTCGTC
Organism: Halorhodospira sp. 9621; assembly: GCF_022228055.1. Lineage (NCBI taxonomy): Bacteria > Pseudomonadati > Pseudomonadota > Gammaproteobacteria > Chromatiales > Ectothiorhodospiraceae > Halorhodospira > Halorhodospira sp. 9621. Next base: position 83,465 of record NZ_JAJNRD010000007.1, on the reverse strand, counting down.
GGCCGGGTCCCGCAGCGCCTCGAGTTCGTCACGGCTGCGGAACAGCCGCACCGCCTCGAGCAGGATCCAGATGGCGAAGCCGAGGATCACCGCGCCCAGGCCGAAGAGCAGCCACTCGGCGTCGGCTTCGCGCAGGCCGGACCACTCGAGGACCACCTGCTCGGTCATCGCCCAGATGGTCATCGCCAGCAGGAAGACCATCGGGATCAGCGTCGGGATGGGGCTGCGGCCCTTCCGGTAAAGCCACAGCGAGATCAGCATCAGGGTGATCCCGGCCAGCAGCTGGTTGGAGGTGCCGAACAGCGGCCAGAGCAGATAGCCGCCGGAGCCGAGCCCCTCGCCGCCGTCGGGGACCAGCACCAGGAAAGCGGTCAGGCCCACGGCCAGCGAGGTGGCCACGTGGCGGCGGGTGAGGTTGGGGATGCGGTACTCGGTGCCCAGCTCGCCGATGATATAGCGCAGCAGGCGCACCGCCGAGTCCAGCGTGGTGGCGGCGAAGCAGACGATGATCAGGGCGACGATGGTGGCGGCCACGTCGGAGGGGATGCCGATGCCGCCGGCCAGTTGCGAAGCCCCCTCGACGAAGTTGCCGACACCGGCCTGGCCGGCGGCGGCGAAGCTCGAGTAGCTGTCGGTGAACTCGGCGGTGCTGGCGAACAGCGTGGCTACGGCGATGATGGTGATCAGCGCCAGGGTGCCTTCGCCGAGCGCCCCCAGGTAGCCCACCGTGCGGGCGTCGGTCTCCTTGTCCAGCTGCTTCGAGGACGTCCCCGAGGCCACCAGGCCGTGGAAGCCGGAGATGGCGCCGCAGGCGATGGTGATGAACAGCAGCGGGAACCAGGAGGTGGTCGCCTCGGTGTTGTAGGCCGGGGCCGTGACCTCGGGCTGCATCACGAACAGGCCGAGGTAGAGGATGCCCAGGCCGACGACCAGCTGCTGAGCGTTGATGTAGTCCCGCGGCTGCAGGAGCTTCCACACCGGCAGGGTGCTGGCGAAGTAGACGTAGGCCAGCAGGACCAGGATCCACACCAGGAAGCTCGCCGGCGTGGCCTCCAGCCCGAACAGGGCTGTAATCTCGCCCTCGCCGCCGAACCAGCGCACCAGGTCGATCTGCAGGAACTCGTAGTGCGTGGTGAGGATCGCCGTTCCGTACATGATCACCAGTGCGATCAGCGACGGCACCAGCAGGCTGCCGCCGCGGCGCAGGACCATGTAGCCGATCCAGATCGCCACCGGCACCTGCAGGACCACGGGCAGGACGGCCGCCGGGTTGCTGATGAACAGGTTGGCGATCACCCAGGCGAAGACCGCGTTCACCATCAGGATGAGGATCAGGATGATGAACAGGAACAGGAGCTTGGCGCGGCGGCCGATAAGGCGGTTGGCCATGGTGCCCACCGACTGACCGCGGTGGCGGTTGGAGAGCACCAGGGCGCCGAAGTCGTGCACGCCGGCGGCGAAGACGGTCCCCAGGGCCACCCAGGCCAGCGCTGGTCCCCAGCCCCAGTACATGGCGATGGCCGGCCCGACGATGGGCGCGGCGCCAGCGACCGAGGTGAAGTGGTGCCCCCAGAGCACCCACTTGTTGGTGGGGACGAAGTCGACGCCGTCCCGGTAGCGGTGGGCGGGGGTGGTGAAACGCGGATCCAGGCGGTAAATCCGCTCCGCCAGGAATCGCGAGTACCAGAGCCAACCGAAGATGTAGAGGGCGACAACGGCAACCGCAAGCCAGATGGCATTCATTTCGCCTTCCTTTCCCCGTAGTCTGTGCCGGTGGTTAACGGACTATAATTCACACGGTACGCCGAAAAACAGCCTGCACGACCCAAGGGGGACTTATGAGTTCGATAGTGGTTGGCATGGACGGCTCCACAGGCGCGCAGCGTGCCCTGAACTGGGCCGTCAATGAGGCGGCGCTGCGCCGGTGCCCGGTACGCGCGGTCTACGTCATCGACCGGCGCTACCTGGATTCCGATCTCGGCGTTCTGGTTGCCCCCGCCGCCTCGGAGTTGGAGGCGGAAGCGCAGGCGATCCTCGATCGGGCGGTCAACGGGGTCGGCGAGGTCCCCGTGGGCGTCGAGATCCGTAAGGAGGTGGTGCACGCCGAGCGCCATGGGATCGTCGGCACGCTGCTCGACCAGGCGGGGCAGGATGCCGAGCTGTTCGTGGTGGGCAGTCGGGGCCACGGCGGCTTTGCCGGGCTGCTGCTCGGCTCGGTGAGCCACCAGGTGCTTCAGCACGCGACCTGCCCGGTGGTGGTGGTCCCCCACGGGCGTGACGCCTAGAAGGTTCGCAGCGCCCCGGGCCTAGCGCTGCGGGAAGCGCCGCCAGGCGTCGCGGCCGTAGATCTCCGGGAAGGTGCCGAGGATCTCCGACTGCTCTTGGCGGATGCCCTGCTGGAGTTCGCGGAAGCCGGCCTCGAGTTCGCCGTCGCGGCCCAGGTTGCGCATCTCGGTGCCCGTCGCACGCATCTCCTCCCGGGCCTGGCGGTCGCCGGCGTCCGGGTCCATCTGATATCCGCCGGGCCACTGGCGGGGATCGCTGTAATCCGGCCGCGGCTCGGCCTGCTCCGCGGCGGGTGGTTGCCCGTAGCCGGTGCAGCCGCCCGCCATCAGGGCGGCGAGCAGCAGCGATCCGAGGCCGATCGCCGTTGTCGAGCTTCGATCCTTCATCCTTGGCAGTATGCGATGCGCCACGCCGTCGGGGAACCCCCGCCCGACGTCGTCGATGGGCGCGGTCCGGCACGAAAAAAGCCGCGGCGGGGCCGCGGCCGGTGGAGTGGTCGGCGCGCCGGAGGTTACCCGTCGTCGGCTTGGACCTGGATGCGCTTGGCGGGCTCTTCCTGGCGCTTGGGGACCGTCACCTCCAGGACGCCGTTGCGGGCGCGGGCCTGAATCCCTTCCGCGTCCACGTTGTCGGGCAGCGTGAAGCGGCGGAAGAAGGTGCCGCGGACCCGCTCCATGCGCTTCCAGTTGGCGCCGCTCTCCCTCTCCTCGGACTCGCGCTGGCCCTTGATGGTCAGCATGCCGTTGTCCATGGCTACCTCGATCTCCTCGGGGGAGACGCCGGGCAGGTCCACGTGGACCACGTAGTTCTGCTCATCCTCGTGGATATCCACGGCCGGCAGCCAGTTGCTGGCGGTCTCGCCGTTGTCGTCGCCGGCTTGCGCCATGGCGCCTGGGCGAGCCGAGCCCGGTGCAAAGATCCGGTCCAGGTCGCTCTGCAGGTCGCGCAGCGTGCTCCAGGGGTCGTAACGCATGATGGCCATACGCATCACCTCCTGTCTGGTTATACTGGGGGGTTCTTCGGAGCGGGGCCCGGTGGGCGGCGTCCCCGTCCGTAACAGTAAGGATGGAGGCGGGTTTGGCTTTTTCAAGTGGCCGCGAGCCGGGGGCGCGCTCCCCGCTCCGGAAATGGCACGCGCGCCTGCAGGCGCTGGTCGAGGCGCCGCTTTTCCAGAACACGGTCATTGCCGTGATCTGCATCAACGGTGTCACTCTGGGGCTGGAGACCTCCGACGACCTGGTGGCCTGGAGCCGCGGCGCCATCCCGCTGATCAACGAGATCATCCTCGCCTTCTTCGTCGTGGAGATCACGCTGCGGGTCGTCGCGTGGGGGCCGCGCTTCTTCCGCGGGCCCTGGAACCTGTTCGATTTCGGTATCGTGGCCATCTCTCTGGTGCCCGACGCCGGCGCCTACACGGTGCTCCGCGCGCTGCGCATCCTGCGCCTGCTGCGCCTGCTCTCTCAGGTATCGCGGCTGCGGGTGATCGTCGAGTCGCTGCTGCGCGCGCTGCCGGGCATCGGCTGGATCGGTGCGCTGCTCGGGCTGGTTTACTACGTCTTCGCCGTGATGGGTACCGAACTCTACGGCGACACCTTCCCGGACTGGTTCGGCAGCATCGGCGCGAGCATGTACACGCTGTTCCAGGTGATGACGCTGGAAAGCTGGTCGGAGGCCATCGCGCGGCCCGTCATGGAGGAGCACACCGGGGCCTGGTTCTACTTCGTGACCTTCATCTTGGTTTCAGCGTTTACCGTTCTGAACCTTTTCATCGGTATCATCGTCAATAGCATGCAGTCCCTGCACTGGGAAGAAGAGGAAGAGAAACGGGTGGCCACGGAGCAGAAAGCGCACGACGAGCGCGAGGAGATGCTCCGCCACCTGCGCGAGTTGCACGCGAAAGTCGATAGGCTGGAGCAACGGGTCCAAGCAGACGGAGCGAGTCATGGAAACGGTCAGAATCCGGATTGAGGGCATGAGTTGTGCCCATTGCGAGGCCTCGGTGCGCGAGGCTCTGGAGAGCCTGCCCGGGGTCGAGCGGGTGGTCAGCGTCAGCGCTGAGGACGACGAGGCCGCCGTGGAAGGGCGTCCCGATCCGGCGATGGTCGCCCAGCGCCTGGAAGAGCTGGGCTTTACCGGTATGGTGACCGACGATTAGCGTCCCGATATTCGGGCGCGAGGAGGCTGATTGGCCGAGGCGCGCGTTGAACTGAGCGTTGAGGGCATGTCCTGCGCCTCGTGCGTGGCGCGGGTGGAGCGCATTGCCCAGCGTCTGCCGGGGGTCAGCGAAGCCTCCGTCAGCCTTGCCACCGAACGGGCCAGCATCGCCTACGATCCGGCCCGTGTGAGTCCCGCTACGATCGCTGAGGCCCTGACCCGGGGTGGGTTTCGGGCCTCGCCGCGGAAGAGTGACGAGGCCGCCGCTGCGGGTCGCGATCGGGAGCTGAGCGGTCTGTGGCGTGATCTGGTTTTGGCCGCTGCACTGACCGTCCCGCTGGTCCTGGTGGCCATGGGCCCGATGCTTTGGCCGGCCCTGGCGGATGCCATGGCGGCACTGGCGCCGGATCGGGCCTGGCTGTGGGTCGAGTGGGCGCTGGCCACGCCGGTGTTGGCCTGGGCGGGGCGGCGTTTCTTCAGCCACGGCTTGCCCGCACTGCGCCGGCTGGCCCCCGAGATGAATACCCTGGTGATGCTCGGTACCTCGGCGGCGTGGTGCTACTCCACCGCGGTGTTGGTTGCCCCCGGGCTGTTTCCCGAGGAGGCCCGCGGCGTCTATTTCGAGGCGATCGGCGTGATCATCACGCTGGTTCTCGTCGGGCGCTACCTCGAACTCAAGAGCCGCGGGCGGGCCTCCCAGGCTATTCAGCGGTTGATGGCCCTGCAGGCCCCGACGGCCCGGGTGGAGCGCGATGGCGCGGTTCGCGAGGTCCCGGTGGAGGAGGTGCAGCCCGGCGAGCGGGTGCTGGTGCGCCCCGGCGAACGGGTGCCGGTGGACGGCGAGGTCATCGAGGGCTCGAGTTACGTCGACGAGTCCATGGTCACCGGCGAGCCGGTGCCGACGGCCCGGGGCGCCGGGGACGAGGTCATCGGTGGCACCATCAACGGCAGCGGCGCATTTGCCTTCCGGGCCACCCGGGTCGGGGGCGACACCGTCCTTGGCCAGATCGTGCGCATGGTCGAGGGGGCCCAGGCCTCCAAGCCGCCCATCCAGTCCCTGGTGGACCGGGTGGCCGGGGTGGTCGTCTGGGGGGCCATCTTCCTGGCACTGGGCGCGGTGGTGCTGTGGACCATGCTGGGGTTCGGTATCGATCACGCCCTGGTCGTGGCCGCGGCGGTCCTGCTGATCGCCTGCCCCTGCGCCATGGGTCTGGCCACGCCCATGGCCATCATGGTGGGCACCGGGCGGGGGGCCGAGCAGGGCATCCTCTTCCGCCGGGGGGCTGCCTTCCAGGCCTCGGCGGGGATCGACACCGTGGTCCTGGACAAGACCGGGACCCTGACCGAGGGGCGTCCCGCCCTGACGGAGCTGGTGCCCGGCGGCGACTGGCAGTACGACGAGGTCCTGGCGCAGGCCGCTGCCGTGGAGGCGCACAGCGAGCACCCGTTGGGTGTGGCCGTGGTGGCGGCCGCGCAGGAGCGGGGGCTGGCGGTACCGGCCGCCGAGCAGGTCGAGGCCGTGGCCGGCTTCGGTATCCGCGGTCGGGTCGCCGGCACCGATGTGGCCGTCGGCGCGCGGCGCTATATGGAGCAGCTGGGCGCGGACATCGAGCCGGATCAGGCGGCGGAGGCCGACGCCCTGGCCCGGCGTGGGCGGACGCCGATGTACGTCGCCGTCGACCGTCGCGTCGCCGGTCTGGTGGCGGTCTCCGACCCGATCAAAGATGGCGCGGTGGACGCCGTGGCGGCCCTGCAGGGGCTGGGGCTGCGCACGGTGATGCTCACCGGCGATGACCGCGCCACCGCCGAGGCGGTGGCCGCCGAGCTGGGCATCCGCGAGGTGCGCGCCGAGGTGCTGCCAGCGGACAAGGAGACGGCGATCCGGGATCTACAGGCCGAGGGGCGGCACGTGGCCTTCGTCGGTGACGGCATCAACGACGCGCCGGCCCTGGCGCGGGCGGACGTGGGGGTGGCCGTGGGCACGGGCACCGACGTGGCCATCGAGGCCGGCGACGTGGTGATCATGGCCGGCGATCCGCGCAGCGTGGCGCGCGGTCTGGGACTGGCCCGTCAGACCTTCCGGACCATCCGGCAGAACCTGTTCTGGGCTTTCGTCTACAACGTGACCCTGATGCCGGTGGCCGCGGGGGCGCTGTACCCGTTCTTCGGTGTGCTCCTCTCGCCGATGATGGCCGCCGGGGCGATGAGCCTCTCGAGCCTGCTGGTGGTGACCAACAGTCTGCGGTTGCGCCGGACGGTGCTGCCCGGCGGAGGGCTGGAGCCGGCGCCGGCGCCGGGGCGCTGAGCCGGGCCGCTCAGCCGCCGAGCAGCGGGCCCAGGTAGGCGGCGGTGTGGGATGCCTCTGCGGTGGCGACGGTCTCCGGCGGGCCGGCCGCCAAGACCTGCCCGCCGCCGTCGCCCCCCTCCGGGCCGAGGTCGATGATCCAGTCCGCGCAGCGCATGATGTCCAGATCGTGCTCGACCACCACCACTGTGTTGCCGTGGTCGCAAAGGCGCTGGAGCACCGCCAGCAGCTGCTCCACGTCGGCGAAGTGCAGCCCGGTGGTCGGCTCGTCGAGGATGTAGAGGTTGCGGCCGTGCTCGCGCCGGGAGAGCTCCCGGGCCAGCTTCACGCGCTGCGCCTCGCCGCCGGAGAGGGTCGTCGCGCTCTGCCCCAGGCGCAGGTAGCCCAGGCCCACCTCGCGCAGGGTTTCAAGCTTGCGCCGGATGCCGGGGACCGCCTCGAAGAAGTCGTGGGCCTGGTCCACGGTCATCTCCAAGACCTCGTGGATGGTGTAGCCGCGGTAGCGGATCTCCAGGGTCTCGCGATTGAAGCGGGTGCCGTGGCAACTATCGCAGGCTACGTAGAGATCCGGCAGCAGGTGCATCTCGACGCGCACCACGCCCTCACCCTGGCACGCCTCGCAGCGCCCGCCCTGGACGTTGAACGAGAAGCGCCCCGGCTTGTAGCCACGGGCCCGTGCCTCGGGCGTGGCCGCGAAGAGCTCGCGCACCGGGCCGAAGACCCCGGTGTAGGTCGCCGGATTGGAGCGCGGCGTCCGGCCGATGGGGCTCTGGTCGATATCCACCACCTTCTCGAAGTGCTCAAGCCCTTGGAGGCCGTCGTGCTCCGCAGGGCTGGTCTGGGCGCCGTTGAGATCGCGGGCGGCGCTGCGGTAGAGGGTGTCGTTGATCAGCGTCGACTTGCCGGAACCGGACACCCCGGTTACGCAGGTCAGCAGGCCCACGGGGATTTCGGCGCTCACGTCCTGCAGGTTGTGGCCGCGGGCGCCGGTGATCCGCACCCAGCGTTCGTCCTCCGGCGGTCGCCGGCGCTGCGGCAGCGGGATGCTGCGCCGGCCGCTGAGGAAGGCACCGGTGACCGAATCCGGGTGCTCGGCGACCGCCTGTGGCGGGCCCGCGGCCACGACCGTGCCACCGTGGACGCCCGCTCCGGGCCCCATGTCGATGATGTGATCGGCGGCGCGCATGGCATCCTGCTCGTGCTCGACCACGATGACGCTGTTGCCCAGATCGCGGAGCCGGCGCAGGGTGTCGAGTAGCCTGCCGTGGTCACGGGGGTGGAGCCCGATGGAGGGTTCGTCGAGGACGTAGAGCACTCCCACCAGGCCGGCGCCGATCTGGCTGGCCAAGCGGATGCGCTGGGCCTCCCCGCCGGATAGCGTTTCCGCCGCCCGGTCGAGGGTCAGGTAGCCCAGCCCCACATCCTCCAGGAACCCGAGACGCTGCCGGATCTCCTCGAGGATTGGCCGGGCGATGGCCCCGCGGGCGCCCTCCGGCTCCAGGGCCCGCGCACGCTCGCGGGCAACATGGATCGGCAGCGCCGCGATCTCTGGCAGGTTGTAGCCCTCCACCCGCACGTTCCGGGCGCGCTTGTTGAGCCGTCCGCCGCGGCACTCCGGGCAGGTGCGTTGCGCCATGAAGCGGCCCAGCTCTTCTCGCACCGTGGCGGAGTCGGCCTCGCGGAAGCGTCGCTCCAGGTTGGGGATGACACCTTCGAAGGGGTGGACCCGCTCCGTGTGACCGTTGCGGCCGGGGTAGCGGAAGGTGATCGGCTCGTCCCCCGAGCCGTAGAGGATGCAGTCGCGGGTCGGCTCCGGCAGTTCGGCCCACGGGGTCTCGAGGCTGAATCCGTAGTGCGCGGCCAGCCCCTCCAGGATGGCGAAGTAGTAGAGGTTGCGCCGGTCCCACCCGCGGATCGCTCCTTCGGCGGGCGTGAGCTGGGGGCGGCTGACCACCCGCTCCGGGTCGAAGAAGTGCTGTGTCCCCAGGCCGTCGCAGGTCGGGCAGGCGCCTTCCGGGTTGTTGAACGAGAACATGCGCGGCTCCAGCGGCTCCACCGCGTGGCCGCACTGCGGGCAGGCCGGCTGCGCGGAGAAGGCCAGCGGCTCGCGCTCGGGCGCGTCCATCCAGGCGGCCCGTACGACGCCTTCGCCGATGCGAAGCGCCGTCTCGATGGAGTCGGCCAGCCGCCCGGCCAGGTCGTCGCGCACGCGGAAGCGGTCGATCACCGCCTCGATGTCGTGCTTGCAGTCCCCATCGAGCTGGGGTAGCGGGTCGAGCTCGACGACCCGGCCGTCGATCCGCACGCGGATGTAGCCCTGGCTGCGCAGCTGTTCCAGCGTGCGCTGCTGTTCGTCCGGGTGCCAGTCGGCTGCCGGGGCGAGCAGCATCATCTTGGTGCCCGCGGGCTCGGCGAGGATGCGATCGACCATCTCCGAGACGCTGCTCGCCTCCAGCGCCACCTGGTGCTCGGGGCAGTAGGGGGTGCCGGCGCGGGCGAAGAGCAGGCGCAGGTAGTCGTGGATCTCGGTGACGGTGCCCACCGTGGAACGGGGGTTGTGGGACGCCGACTTCTGCTCCACGGAGATCGCCGGGGAGAGACCCTCGATGTGGTCCACGTCGGGCTTGTCCATCATCGACAGGAACTGCCGCGCATAGGCCGAGAGGGACTCGACGTAGCGCCGCTGCCCTTCGGCGTACAGGGTGTCGAAGGCCAGCGACGACTTCCCGGAACCCGAGGGCCCGGTGATCACCACCAGGCGGTTGCGCGGGATGTCGATATCCAGGTTATCGAGGTTGTGGGTGCGGGCGCCGCGGATGCGGATATGGTCCATGCTGCTCTCGACGCGGGATAGCGGGCGAACCCTCTACGGTATCGCGCCGCCGGCATCCTGTCAGGTTGCCGGTGCCAAGGGGGTCGGTTTCGCCGTGCCGGCAAAACCTTTACATTGAGGCCACCTGCGGGGTGACGCACAAGGAGGGTGTGCACCCTGCTCGCCCGACCGCCCAGCGGTTCTCGATCCCACTGTTCAGTAAAGCATTTTTTTTGGAGGAGCACGGCCATGGCCAGCAGAGGTGTCAACAAGGTCATCTTGATCGGCAACCTGGGGAGGGACCCCGAGGTTCGATATACCGCGTCGGGTAGCGCGGTGGCCAATCTCGCCCTGGCAACCTCGGATACCTGGCGCGACCGTCAGACCGGTGAGCAGCAGGAGCGCACCGAGTGGCATCGCGTGGTCATGTTCAACCGGCTTGGCGAGATCGCCGGCGAGTATCTGCGCAAGGGCAGCAAGGTCTATATCGAGGGGCGCCTGCAGACGCGCAAGTGGCAGGATCAGAATGGCCAGGACCGCTACACCACGGAGATCGTCGCCAACGAGATGCAGATGCTCGACAGCCGAAGCGGCGGTGGTGGTGCCCCGATGGGCGGCGGCGAGCAGCGCCCGGCCCAGGCCCCAGCGGGGGACGCCGGCGGCGGCAGCGGCGGTAGCGGCGGCGGCATGCAGGAGGCGCCGGCGGATTTCGACGACGACATCCCGTTTTGAGGTACATACACCAGGTTCTGTAAAGAACTCTGGGATCCCAAGGCTGGAGCGCCCCCATCGGGCGGGCGCTCCGCCTCTGCTTACCCCGCTTTCGAGCGTCAACAACGGTCTTGGTTGATAGCCCCGGGTTCTCTCGCCCGCGTTGCCGGGCGTGCGGTGCAGGCCCCGCTTACTGGCCGGATTCCGTCAGGGACAGGGTGACCAGCAGCTGGCGCTTCGCGGCGTCCGTGCGTACCTCCGTGACACAGACCCGGTTGAAGACGCCTGTGGGCAGCGGGCCGGACCACTCCTGCTGATCGAGCCACCGGTGGATGTGCACGCGGGCCCGGGCGCCGATGATCTCCATCTCGGGCATGCGGCCGAGCGCCTTCAGGACGAAGGGGGCAGCGAAGAAGGGCGTGGTGCGCTCGAGGTGCAGCTCTACGCAGGGACCGGCGGTCCCCGGCGGTGGCGCCACGGCGATGAAGGTCACCGAGAAGGGGATCCACACCCCCTTCCTTTTCTCGCCGCTGACCACGATGCGCCCACCTTGGCGGATGCGCAGGGCCAGGTGGCGTAGGCTGGGGTCCCGGACCCCGGTGACCGTGCGCGCCATGGCGCGCTCCGGGATGGGGACGCAGACGCTACGCTGGCGCAGCCGCTCCACGATGCGCGAACCGGTCCGGATCAGCTCCTCGGGGTGCAGGTGTTCCATCCTCGCTCCTGGCGGCTCGGGTTGGCCGGCGGGGTTCCGTCCCGCGGGCCGGGCCAGTATGCCACTACGCTAGGGGGTGGCGGCGAGCCGTGCGCCTTTGGCTCGGCTGTCGGATGCGCGTCGCCGGTGCGATCCTGGGCGATCACGCATCGGTACGGGTTTGGGTTCCTCTGGAGGAGATGAGCATGAAGCGGTGCATTCGCTGGTCCGTTTTGATCCTGGTCCTGGCGCTGCTGGCCGCCGGTTGCGAGCGCGGCCAGTCCGGCCCCACCGAGCAGGAGGTTCGCGAGCTGCTGTTCGAGGACGACTCCGAGCTCTACCTCGGCGACGTGAAGGTCTTCGAGTTGGTGGACTTCGAGCTGGTCTCCACCCACGAGCGCGACGACGGCTCCTACCTGATCCGCGTGCGCAAGGAGGTGGCCATCACCGAGGATGGTGTCGAGTTGTTGCGCGATCCCGGGGCCTTCGGCGACCGGGCCTTCAGTACCGATACGCCGCTGGACAGCCTGGAGATGGTCCTCTCGCTGTGGGGGTTCGCCCTGCGCCAGGCCGGCCAGGTGGAGCCGGGCAGCACCATGGAGCATAAGGACGAGCTGGAACTGGTGCGGACGGATCAGGGCGAGTGGCGGATCTGGTAGGATCCCGGGCGGTCGGCGCGGCGGTCCGGTACGGGCGCTCGCCGGCCCGCAGCAGTCAGCCGCCACCCGTGAGGCCCCCCATGCGAGGCATCCGCAGTGCCGTTTACGACGCCTTGATCCTCCGGCTTACCGCCCGCTGGTACGCGGCGGTGCTTGAGCAGCTGCCGGCGGGGGCGCATGTGTTGGATGTCGGCGTCGGGACGGCAGGCGCCTTGCTGGCCAACGCCGGGCAGTTGCGCGAGCGGGATCTGCGGGTGACCGGGGTCGATATCGACGGCGACTACATCGAGCGGGCCCGCCGCCGGGTTGCCGCCTCCGCGGTGGCCGATCGGGTCACGCTTCGCCACGAGTCCGTCTACGACCATCATGGCGGGCCCTACGACGCGGTCTACTTCTCGGCCAGCTTCATGCTCCTGCCGGAGCCGGAGCGGGCCCTGCGCCACGGCTGCAAGCTCCTGCGTCCGGGAGGACGCCTGGTGTTCACCCAGACCATCCAGCGGCGGCGTGCTCCGTGGCTCGAGCGCCTCAAGCCCATGCTCAGGCGCCTGACCAGCATCGATTTCGGGCGCGTGACTTATGAGGAGCCGTTCCGGGCCCAGCTCCGGGCCGCTGGCCTCGAGCTGGAGCGCTTCGAAACCCTCGCCGAGCACGGCGGGCGCGCCTCCTGTTTGGTGCTGGCCCGGCCGGGGGGCGACGCGTCGGGTACCTGAGCCACCGCCCTGTACGGCGCATGGGGCGTCGGGTACGCTAGAGCCCGTTTGATCCCCGGTCCATCTGCGCGAGAGGAAGGATACCCGTGCGAATCCTCGTCACCGGCGTGGCCGGTTTCATCGGCATGCATGTGGCCCGGCAGCTGATCGAGGCGGGCCATCAGGTCGTCGGCATCGACAACCTCTGCGACTACTACGACGTCACCCTCAAGCAGGCGCGCCTCGACGAGCTGCGCCGCTGCGGCGGGGACTTCTACTTCGCCCGCGTCGATCTCGCCGATGCCGCGGGTATCGACGCGCTCTTCCGCGAGGGGCGTTTCGATCGCGTCATCCATCTGGCCGCTCAGGCCGGGGTGCGCTACTCGCTGGACAATCCGCGCGCCTATCTGGACAGCAACCTGGTGGGCTTCGGCAACATCCTCGAGGGCTGTCGCCACCACGACGCCGGGCACCTGGTCTACGCCTCGTCGAGTTCGGTTTACGGCGCCAATACGCGCATGCCGTTCTCGGTCCACGACAACGTGGACCATCCAGTTTCGCTCTATGCGGCCACGAAGAAGTCCAACGAGCTGATGGCGCACACGTATGCGCACCTCTATCGCCTGCCGGTGACCGGCCTGCGCTTCTTCACCGTCTACGGCCCTTGGGGGCGCCCGGACATGGCGCCCTTCAAGTTCACACGGGCGATCCTCGCCGGGGAGCCTATTGAGGTCTACAACTACGGGCGCATGCGCCGTGACTTTACCTACATCGACGACATTGTCGACGGCGTCCTGCGCGTGATGGACACCCTGCCGGAGCCGGACCCGGCATTCTCCACCGATGCTCCGGACCCGGCGCGCAGCAATGCCCCCTACCGGGTCTACAATATCGGCAATCACCGGCCGGTGGCCCTCGAGGATTTCATCGCGGTGCTCGAGCAGGCCTGCGGGTGCCGGGCGGAGCGCCGGGAGCTGCCCATGCAGCCGGGGGACGTGGCCGCGACGTGTGCTGAGATCGACGATCTGACCGCCGCCACGGGGTGGCAGCCCCGCACGGAACTCGAGCAGGGGCTGCCGCGGTTTGTGGCCTGGTATCGAGCGTTTTACGGGGTCTGAGAGCAGGCCCCTCATGGAGTGGAGTGAATCATGAAGGTCACGATCTTCGGCAGCGGCTACGTGGGTCTGGTTACCGGGACCTGTTTCGCCGATGCCGGCAACGATGTCGTCTGTGTTGATATCGACGCGGAACGGGTGGCGCAGCTTCGGAGCGGCGAGGTTCCCATCTATGAGCCGGGACTCGACGAGATGCTCTCCTTCAACCAGGAGGAGGGCCGGTTGCGCTTTACCACCGACGCCGCCGAAGGGGTTCACCACGGGCTGTTCCAGTTTATCGCCGTGGGCACGCCGCCGGACGAGGACGGCTCGGCGGATCTGCAGCATGTGCTCGCCGTGGCCCGCAGCATCGGTCAGCACATGAACGACTACCGCGTGGTGGTCAACAAATCCACCGTGCCGGTGGGCACGGCGGACCGGGTGCGCGCCGCCCTGGGCGAGGAGCTCGCCGCCCGTGGGGAGCAGCTCGAGTACGACGTCGTCTCCAACCCTGAGTTCCTCAAAGAGGGGGCGGCCATCGACGACTTCGTCAAGCCGGACCGCATCATCGTGGGCACCGACAATCCGCGCACCGGCGAGTTGATGAAGGCCCTCTACGCCCCGTTCAACCGCAACCACGACCGGCTGCTGACCATGGATGTGCGCGCCGCGGAGCTGACCAAGTACGCCTCCAACGCGATGTTGGCGACCAAGATCAGCTTCATGAACGAGCTCTCTAGCCTGGCCGAGCGCCTGGGGGCCGACATCGAGCAGGTTCGGGTGGGGATGGGCTCCGATCCGCGGATCGGCTACCACTTCATCTACCCGGGGTGTGGCTACGGCGGCTCCTGTTTCCCCAAGGATGTCAAGGCACTGACACACACCGCCCACGAGTACGACTACCGGCCCGAGCTGCTTGAGGCGGTGGAGAACGTCAACGACCGGCAGAAGCGGTTGCTGGTGCGTCGGCTGCACGCCCACTTCGGGGAAGATCTTGCCGGGCGTACCTTCGGTCTCTGGGGGCTGGCATTCAAGCCGAATACCGACGACATGCGCGAGGCCCCCAGCCGTGTGGTCATGGAGGCGCTCTGGGAAGCCGGCGCGCGGGTGCAGGCCTACGACCCCGAAGCGATGGATGAGGCCGAGCGCGTCTACGGCAACCGCCAGGACCTGGAACTCTGCGACAACCTCTACGATGCCGTGGAGGACGCCGATGCGCTGATCGTCTGCACCGAGTGGCAGGTCTTCCGCAGCCCTGATTTCGAACGTATCCGCGATGCCCTGCGCCAACCGGTGGTGTTCGACGGGCGTAACGTCTACCCGCCATCGATGATGGAGGCCCTCGGCTTTACCTACTACGGTATGGGGCGGGGCGAGAGCATCCGCCGCCCCCTCTAGGCGGGGGTGCCGCGGGGCTTGAAACCGGCGGCGGCTGCCTCGATGACCGAGGGTGTGTGAGGCGATAGAGGATGGACCGTGCATGACGACCGCGCTGACGCACTCTCCGGTCTGGCAAGAGTTGCTTGACCAGGATGATGCCGGGCACGCCGGTGCGCTCCTTGAGACCGATCCGGGACGCGCCGAGCGGTACTGCTTGGACCACGACGATCTGCGCGTGGACCTTTCGCGCCACCCGCTCACCGATGCCACCTGGGAGCGGCTGCTGCGCCTGGCCGAGGAGCGCGGGCTGCCCCAGCGCATCGAGGCGCTGTTCTCGGGAGAGACGGTCAACGAGTCGGAGGGTCGGCCGGCCCTGCACACGGCGCTGCGCAGCAGTCCCGACGCCTGCGTGAGGGTGGACGGCGAGGACGTGATCCCGGCGGTCCACGAGGAGCTGAGGCGCATGGGCGCCTTCGTTGAGGCGCTGCGCGGGGGCGGGATCTGTGGCTACGACGGCCGGCCGCTGCGCCATGTGGTGAATATCGGGATCGGCGGTTCCGAGGCCGGAGTGACCATGTCCCACCAGGCCCTGGCCGATGGCGACGAGCCGCTGCGGCTGCATACCGTCTCCGGGGTCGATGGCCGCGAGCTGGCGGCTGTCTGGGAGCGTATCGATCCGGCTGAGACCCTCTTCTGTGTCGCTTCCAAGTCTTTCTCCACCCTGGAGACACTGACCAACGCCCGGACCGCCTGGGCGTGGCTGGAAGCCGAGGCCGGGCGTCCGGTGCCTGAGCAGTTCGTCGGCATCTCGGCCAGCGATACCGCCATGGCCGAGTTCGGCATCCCCGCCGAGCGCCGTTTCCGGATCTGGGAGTGGGTCGGCGGGCGCTACTCGCTACCGTCGGCCATGGGGTTGCCACTGGCGGCGGTCATCGGCATGGAACGCTTCAACGAGTTGCGCCGCGGCATGCGCGCCATGGACGAGCACTTTCGCAGTGCGCCGGCGGCGCGGAACATCCCGCTGCTGTTGGGGCTCCTCGGGGTCTGGCAGATCAGCCTGCGCGGCGCCACCGGGCATGTGGTGCTGCCCTACCATCCGGGGCTGCGCCGGTTGCCCGCCTATTTGCAGCAGCTGGATATGGAAAGCCTCGGCAAGTCGGTCACGCGGGACGGGCAGCCGGTCGATTACCCCACCGGCACGAGTTGCTGGGGCGAGGTGGGCATCAACGGGCAGCACTCCTTCTTCCAGTGGCTGCACCAGGGCACCGGCCGGGTGATCGCCGAGTTTCTGGTCCCGGTGGAGGAGAGCGGGCTGCCCGGGCGCCACGCCGGGCTGAACCTGGCCAGTGCCCTGGGGCAAGTCCAGGCGCTGTGCCAGGGGCAGGCCCCTCGGGGAGAAGGGCCGGAGGCCGAACATCACCGCTATGAGGGCAATCGACCGGTCACGCTGGTCCTCTTCCGTCGGCTCGATGCCTTTACGCTGGGGCGGTTGCTCGCGCTGCACGAGCACCGGGTCTTTGTCCAGGCGAGCGTCTGGGGGATCAACCCGTTCGACCAGTGGGGGGTCGAACTCGGTAAGCGTGTGGCCAAGGAGTTGGCACCGGCTGCCCGCGGCGAGGCGCCACCGCCTGCGGAGGCGGATGCCGCCACCCGTCTTGCGCTGCGCTGGGCCGGGTCGCCGGGTACCGGGGCGTAGCCCTGCGGGCGTGTTGACATCTCTTTTGAGAGCTTCTAAAGTAAGAATCAAAGATTAGAAGCGTTCAAAGGTGTAGCCATGAAGCCCGCAACCGCGCTCCGTAGCCGGATCGCCCGCAGTGCGCGCCGCCCGGCGGCCAATCAGTCGTGCTGTGGCTGCCACGGGCGTCGGCGCGGGTGGCTGGACGTGGGCG
Source organism: Halorhodospira sp. 9621 (assembly GCF_022228055.1). NCBI lineage: Bacteria > Pseudomonadati > Pseudomonadota > Gammaproteobacteria > Chromatiales > Ectothiorhodospiraceae > Halorhodospira > Halorhodospira sp. 9621. The sequence goes on along the minus strand of NZ_JAJNRD010000007.1, from coordinate 66,792 downwards.
ATCGCAGCAGGGAAACTGACCAGCATGAAAGACATCGACAAGCCGAAGGGGCCGGTTACGCCTGGGGGCAGGCGTGGCTGGCGGGTGGCCCGCGCTAGGCACGGGTTGCTGGGGCTAGCTGCCGCTTTGGTGCTGATCCCATGGAGCGCCGCGGCCGCGGAGCAGCTGCGTGTGGCTGCCACCTTTACCATTCTGGCGGACCTGGTTGAGCAGGTCGGTGGGGAGCGGGTGACGGTCAGCAGCCTCACCCCGTTGGACGCCGAGGTTCATGAGTGGGAGCTGCAGCCGAGCAACTTCCGGGATCTTGAGCGGGCCGACTTGGTCTTCTACAACGGCTACGACTTGGAGCAGTGGATGCGCCAGGTGCGTGCCACTGCCGGGGATGGCGTGCCGGTTATTGCCGTGGCCGAGCGCTCTGGTCATGCGACCCTGCCGATCCGTACCGGCGACTTTGAGGGCGATCCGGATCCGCATCTGTGGATGGATCCGCGCGCCGTCGAGGGCTATGTGGATGCCATCCGCGACGCCCTGATCGAGCTCGACCCCGAGGGCAAGAACGTCTACCGCGACAATGCGGCCGCTTACCGGGACGAGCTGGAGGCGCTCTACGAGGAGCTCAAGGAGCGCCTCGAGGCCGTCCCCGAGGGGCGGCGCTTCCTGGTCACCAGCGAGGCGGCCTTCCCGTATTTCGCCGACGCCTTTGGCTTCGAGCACGATGGGATCTGGGGCACCAACGCCGAGCAGGAGGGGTCGCCCCGGCAGATCATGCGGGTCATCGACCGGGTCCGCGAGTGGCAGCCGGCAGCGGTGTTCTGGGAGAGCACCATCTCGGATCGCCACGTCCGATCGGTGGCCGACGAGACCGGCACCGAGATCGCTGGTCCCCTCTACGTCGATTCGCTCAGCGGACCGGATGGTCCGGCCGCCAGCTACCTGCAGCTGATGCGCCACAACGCGACGACCATCGTCCGCGCGCTGACGGAGTAGGGCGGGGCGGTTTGGCGGATCACGCGGGTAGACCAGCGGCGGGGGCGGGGCGTGGTGAAGGCGTCGCGGCCATCGAGGCCGAGGGGCTTTGTGCCGGTTATCACGGCGTGGATGCAGTGGCGGATGCCCATCTGCGCATTCCCGCCGGTGAGCTGGTGGCCCTCGTTGGCCCCAACGGTGCCGGCAAGTCCACGCTGCTCAAGCTGATCATGGGCCTGATCCGGCCGCGCTGCGGGCGCATCCGCATCGGCGGTCGGGCGCCCGGTCAGGCGCGCGGTGCCGGGGACGTGGCCTACATGCCGCAGCACGAGACCCTCGACTGGGACTTCCCCGCTTCGGTGCGTGACGTGATCTTCTCGGCCCGCTACCCGAGTCTGCGCCGCTCCGGCGTGCAGCGCTGGCTGCCGCGGCGGTTGCTTGGGGCGGAGCACCACGAGGCGGTGGCCGAGGCGCTGTCGGCGACGGCCATGGCGGAGCTGGCCGACCGGCACATCAGCGAACTCTCCGGGGGGCAGAAGAAGCGCGTGCTGCTCGCGCGTGCCCTGGCGCAGCAGGCGCGGCTGTTGCTCCTCGATGAGCCGCTGGTTGGGGTCGACCGTTCCAGCGAGGCACTGATCTTCGAGGTGCTGCGCGATCTGCGTGCCGCCGGTCGAACCGTGGTACTGGTTACCCACGACATCGCCGGGGCGCGGCGCCACGCCGATCGGCTGGTGCTGTTCAATCGTTCGGTGATTGCCTCGGGGCCTCCGGAAGAGGTCATGACCGACGAGCGCTCGCTTCTGCGTGCCGCCGATCCGCTCTTCGCCCGTGGGCTTCAGGAGGCGGACTGATGGCGTGGGCGGAGGCCGTGATCGACTTCCTGCTGGCTGGACTGATGGCCGTTGTGGGTCTGCTGCCCGAGCCGCTGGCCGAGCCGTTCAGCTATCAGTTCATGCAGCGCGCCCTGCTCACCGCCATCGCCGTCGGGCTGGTCTGCGGGGTGCTCTCCTGCTTCGTGGTCCTCAAGCGCTGGGCCCTGCTCGGGGATGCCATCTCCCATGCGGTGCTGCCCGGGGTGGCCATCGCCTACCTGCTCGGCTGGCCGTTCTTCATCGGCGCCTTCCTGGCTGGCGCGCTGACCTCGCTGGGGATCGGCTTCATCGAGCGGACCACCCGCCTGAAGTCCGATACCGCCATCGGCATCATGTTCACGGCGGCGTTTGCCTTGGGGGTGGTGATCATCAGCCAGGTGGCCACCTCCACCCACCTGATGCACGTGCTCTTCGGCAACGTGCTGGGTGTGGACCGCGCGGCGCTGCTGCTCACCCTGGGCGCCGGTGTGATCGCGCTGCTGGCCGTGGCCTTGGGTTACAAGGCGCTGTTCGCCTACACCTTCGACGAGATCCACGCCCGGGCGTTGGGCATGAATACGGCCGTGATCCACTACGGCCTGATCCTGCTCCTGACCCTGACCATCGTCGCCAGCCTGGAGACGGTGGGCATCATCCTCGTGGTGGCCATGCTCATCACGCCGGGGGCGACCGCCTACCTGCTCACCGACCGGCTGACCCGCATGATCGTCCTGGCCGCCTTCTGTGGTGTCACTGCCGCGGTCGTGGGGCTCTATCTGGCCTACCACTTCGACGTCGCCTCGGGCGGGGCGATGGTGCTGGTTTCCGCAACGCTGTTCCTGGTGGCGCTGCTGGTTGCCCCCCGTCACGGCCTGCTGCCGCGGTGGGTGCGCCGCTGGCGGGCGCTGGCTGCCGGCTAGCGGCTTTGTATACTAAGGGGGGACAAGCCCGTTCCCAGGGAGGTGGCCGTGGTGTCCATCCGAATCCTTTTGCCGGTGGTGGCGGCCGGGCTGTTGCTAGGGTGTGCGGGCACCGTGCCCGACCCGGTACGCACTGCTCCGGACGAAGCCCCCTCCCTAGCCCAGGTGCGTGCGGATGGCGCCAGCGCCCACGACGGCGAGCGGGTGCGCTGGGGCGGGGAGATCGTCGAGGTGCGCAACGAGGCCGACGCCACCTGGCTGGAGATCGTCGAGCGTCCCCTGCGCCGCGGCGGCGAGCCGCGCGATGCCGACCGCACCGAGGGGCGGTTCCTGGCGCGGGTGGACGGCTTTCTTGAGCCGACCCTCTACGCGCCCGGCCGGCAGTTCACCGTCTCCGGTTCCCTGGATGGGACCGTGAAGGGGGCCATCGGGGAGTACGCTTACACCTACCCGGTGGTAGCGGTCCAAGCCCATCACCTCTGGCAGGAGCCGGCCGATCCCAAGCGCACCACGCCGCGCTCCTATCGCTACGATCCGTGGTACGACCCCTGGTATGGCGATCCCTGGTACCGCCATCCGGGGTATCCCTACTACTACGGGCCCTATCGGCGGCCGTACTGGTGATGGTTGCCGTGGCGCTGTCCCTGGGACGGTCCCCTGCCCGCGCGGCGCGCTGGCTCCTGCTGGCGGCGGTGGCAGGCGTAGCCCTTTTTGGCTGCGCCACCGGGGCGCCCTTCGAGCGTAATGATGACCTGATGGCCGATCTGACCGCGCGCGAGGCCGCTGCCGCCGGCGAGGCAGTCATCGGTAGCCAGGTCCTCTGGGCAGGGCGTATCCTCCAGGTGGAACACTTGGAAGAGACGACCCGGCTCGAGGTGGTGGGGTACCCGCTGGATCGCGCCCAGCGACCCCGCACGGCGGCCTCGCCCGAGGGGCGTTTCCTAGTGGATTACCCGGGCTTCCTGGAGAGCGCCGACTACCGCCCCGGGCGGTTGATCACGGTGCGCGGTGCGGTGGATGCCCTACGCACCGGACGGGTGGGTGAGCAGGCGTTGACCTATCCGGTGGTCGCCACCGAGGACGTCCACCTCTGGCCACCGGCGACGGCCACCAGGAGCCAGCCGCAGGTTCGCTTTGGTGTGGGAGTGATGTTCTCGCGATGACGGATACGCTGATCGACCCGGCGCGCAGCGCTCTGTTGCTGATCGATCTCCAGGAGCGTTTGCTGCCGGCCATCGATGGCGGCGAGCAGGTGGTCGCCGCCGCGGACTGGCTGGCGGGGGTCGCCCACGAGCTCGGCCAGCCCGTCCACGCGACCGAGCAGTATCCGGAACGCCTCGGCCCGACCGTTGCGGCGCTCGCCCGCTCGGTGCCGGCGTCCCGGCGTCATACCAAGATGCACTTCGCCTGGACCCGCGACCCCGAAGCCGCCGGTATCCGCCTGCCGGAGCAGGTGGTCATCGCCGGCACGGAGGCCCACGTCTGCGTCCTGCAGACGGCACTGGGTTTGCAAAAATCCGGTCACCAGGTCTTCGCCGTCGCCGAGGCGGTCGGCTCGCGCCGGCCCGCGGATCGCGAGCTCGCCCTGGCCCGCATGCGCCAGGCCGGTGTGGTGGTGGCGGGGGCTGAGATGGTGGCCTTCGAGTGGCTGCAATGCGCCGGCACCGAGGCATTCCGGCGGCTGTTACCGCGGCTGCGCGAAGGCTGGCAGCCCGCCGCCCGATCTTGAAGCAGAGGAGCCGGCCCATGTCCGATCACCCCGTCATCGACCTGGAAGAGTTGCTCGACAATCTCGGTCGCGATGAGCAGCTGGCGGACATGCTGCTCGAGCGCATGCAGGAAGACCTTCCGTCTCGCCTGGCGGCCCTGCGCGAAGCCCTGGAGCAGGGTGATCCGCAGGCGGTCCACGCGATCTCTCACCCCGTCAAGGGGGCTCTGGCCAGTGTGCGCGCCGTCGAGGCACGGGAGTGCGCCCGTCGCCTCGACGATGCTGCCCGCACCGGCGATCTGCAAACGGCCTGGGGCTGTCTGCCCGAACTCGAGCGGGCCGCCGAGCGGCTCGAGGCCGCCATCGACGCGCGGCGCGCGCGCACCTCCTGATCCCCCGCGTGTGGCGCTGTGGCGGTGAGGTATGCCACTCAAGTTAATGCCGCCTCTTGCCGTTAGCGATGATGACGGGCAATCTCAACGGACAACCGGCAAACGCGTAGGGACATCATGGCGGCCCACCAGCACATCGATCTGGGCGAACAGCTCGATATCACCGTGGCGGCGACCCTCAAAGAGACCCTGGCCGACGCGCTGTCCTCCGGGCAGCCCGTGGCACTGGATGGTGCACGGCTGCAGCAGGTTGACGCCGCCGGCGTCCAGCTGCTCGCTGCCTTCGCACGGGCGGCGGCGAGCCGCGCCGGCTGGTCGTGGCAGGGCGGGGGGGCGCCGGCCCCGGTCACCGAGGCTGCCGCCGATCTCGGCCTGACCGATGAACTCGGGCCCGGCGGCGCAGCCCGCTAACCCCGACAGACTAAGGGAACGAGACGATGGCGAAGATCCTGGCGGTCGATGATTCCGCCTCCATGCGGCAGATGGTGACCTACACCCTCAAGCAGCAGGGCTACGAGGTCACCGAAGCGGTGGACGGCACGGACGCATTGACCAAGGCCAAGGCGGGCGGCTTCGACCTGGTGATCACGGACGTGAACATGCCGAAGATGGACGGCATCACACTGGTCCGTGAACTCCGCGGGCTGCCTACCTTCAAGTTTACGCCGATCCTGCTGCTGACCACCGAGTCGGCACCGGAAAAGAAGCAGGAGGGCAAAGCGGCCGGAGCCACCGGCTGGCTGGTCAAGCCCTTCGATCCGGACCAGCTGGTGAACACGATCAAGAAGGTGGTGCGCTGACGGAAGGCGCCCGGAGCGCCCGACGGGGGGGCGAGCGATGAGCGTAGATCTGAGCCAGTTCCTGCAGACCTTCTTCGAGGAGAGCTTCGAGGGGCTGGACACCATGGAGTCGGGCCTGTTGGAACTCGACCCGGAGCGTCCGGATCCGGAGACCCTCAACAACGTCTTTCGTGCCGCGCACTCGATCAAGGGGGGTGCCGGGACCTTCGGCCTGACCGCCGTCTCCGACTTCACCCACCGCATGGAGACATTGCTCGACCGCCTGCGCGACGGTCAGCAGGCGGTCACACCGGACGCCGTGAACGTGCTGCTCAATGCAGTCGATTGCCTGCGCAGCATGCTCGCGGCGATCCAGAGCGATCAGGCGCTGGACGCCGATGCGATCAGCACCGCGCAGCGTCAGCTCGATGAGCAGCTGGGTCAGACCCCCACTGGTACGGCATCCGGGGCTTCCGGCCCCGCCGGGGATACGGGTGGTGATCGTGGCAGCGCGGGCGGCGGCGGAGACGCGACCCCGCCGTCCGGCGGTGGCGGGTGGTGGATCCGCTTCGAGCCGCAGCCGCACCTTTTCGCTACCGGCAACGACCCGCGGCGCCTGTTTCTGGCGCTGCAGGATCTCGGCGAGCTCGAGGTCGAGTGCGACACCTCGGGGTTGCCGCCCTTCGAGCAGCTCGACCCGGAAACCTGTCAGCTGGCCTGGACGCTGCGCCTCTACGCCGACGTGACCGAGGCGGCGGTGCGCGAGGTCTTCGAGTGGGTCGAGGACGATGCCCGCCTCGAGATCCGTCCCCTTGAGGCTGCCGGGACGGAACCCGCCGCGGCGGCCGAGGGCGGCGCGGCCGCGGCTGTCGCCGCCGAGCCGGCCGCCGGCGCAGAGGCCGCGGCGCCGGCCGGTGGCGAGGGTCGCAAGTCGGCCGCACGCCGGGGCGGCGCGGGTGGGGGCGGGAGCAGCAGCTCCATCCGTGTCGACACCGAGAAGATCGACGCGCTCATCGACATGGTCGGCGAGCTGGTGATCACCCAATCGATGCTCAGCCAGATCGGCAAGGAGTTCACCGCCGAGCGTCTGGAAGAACTCCAGGACGGCCTCGCGCAGCTCGAGCGCAACACCCGCGAGCTGCAGGAGAACGTCATGCGCATCCGCATGGTGCCGATCAGCTTCGCCTACTCGCGGTTGCCGCGCATCGTCCACGACACCAGCCGTGCCCTGGGTAAGGCCGTCGATTTCCAGATGGAGGGCGAGCAGACCGAGCTGGACAAGACGGTGATGGAGAAGATCATCGATCCCCTGGTCCACTTGGTTCGCAACAGCGTCGACCACGGCATCGAGCTACCGGAGGAGCGCGCCGCCGCGGGCAAGCCGGAGACCGGCACCATCACCATCGAGGCGTACCACAAGGGCGGCAACATCATCATCGAGATCGCCGACGACGGTCGCGGTATCAACCGCGACAAGCTGCTTGGCAAGGCCCGTGCCGCCGGCCTGGTGGAAGATGGCAGCGAGCTGGCCGACGAGCAGATCTACGACCTGATCTTCCACCCTGGGCTTTCCACCCACGACCAGGCCACCGAGTACTCCGGCCGCGGCGTGGGTATGGACGTGGTCAAGCGCAACGTCCGCTCCCTTTCCGGCAACATCCATGTGCGCTCCACCCACGGCCAGGGGACGACGATCACCATCTCCCTGCCGCTGACGCTCTCCATCCTCGATGGGCAGCTCTTCCGGGTGGGGGATCAGACCTACATCATCCCGCTGGTCTCGGTCATCGAGTCGCTGCAGGTGGACGCCAGCAAGGTCAGCCGCGTGACCAGCCGCGGCGAGGTCTACCACTGGCGCGAGGGCTACGTGCCTATCGTCCGGCTGCACGAGCTCTTCGACACCGAGCCGGTGCGTCGTGAACTCGGAGGCGGGCTGATGGTGATCGTTGAGGACGAGGACACCTACCTCGGTGTCTTCGTCGACGACCTGCTCGATCAGCAGCAGGTGGTGATCAAGAGCCTGGAGGCCAATTACCTGCAGGTGCCCGGCATCGCCGGGGCGACCATCCTCGGCGACGGCACCGTGGCGCTGATCCTCGATATCGCCGGACTGATCGAGATGAGCCGCGGTGGCCGGCGTCAGCCCTACATCCCCGACCGGGAGGACAGCGATGAGGCCGCCTGAGCCCTTCGTGTCCGGGATCCCCCAGTTTCCAAGCGGAGAGCAGTCATGACTCAGGACAGCGAGCACGGAACCCTCGGAGACGACCGCAAGGCCGCCGCGCTCGGCAGCGGGGCGGATACCGTCGATGCCATGCAGGCGGCGGCCGACGGGGACCAGTACCTGACCTTCACGCTCGGGGAGGAGGAGTACGGTGTGGACATCCTGCGGGTGCAGGAGATCAAGGGCTGGCAGCGTGTCACTCCCATCCCCAACACGCCGCACTACGTCAAGGGCGTGATCAACCTGCGCGGCACCATCGTCCCGGTCATCGACCTGCGCGAACGCTTCGGCATGTCCGCCCAGGAGTACTCGAAGTTCACCGTGGTGGTGATGGTCCGCGTGGTTTCGGCGGGCGGTCGTGAGCGGATCATGGGGCTGGTGGTGGACGCCCTCTCCGAGGTCTACACGTTCCAGTCCGAGCAGATCCGGCCGGCCCCGGAGTTCGGCGCAGCGCTGCGCACCAATTTCCTCCGCGGGCTGGCCACGGTGGACGACAACAAGATGGTCATCATCCTCGATGTCGACGAGCTGCTCAGCGACGAGGATCTGGCCATCGCCGACGATCAGAGCCGGATCGCCGCGGTGGTTCGCGCGGACAGCGAAGGAGGCACGGAGCATGGCAACGACTGAAATGGGTGCCGGGGCGCCGCTGGAGACCGATCGCGACGCCCTCGAGCAGGCCGGCTGGCTGCCTCCGGAGCGCGTCGAGGAGCTGGTCGGGATCGTGGAGCAGATCGCGGAGGGCGATTACGCCAGCGTGCCCCCGGGGCAGTGTCCGGTCTCCGAGGCGTTGCGCCGTCTCGCCGAGCAGCTCCTCGACCGGGATACCCGTCAGCTCTGCGAGACCGTGGAGTTGGCCGGCGAGGCGGCCGAGAGCCTGGTTGCGGCATCCGGGATGCGCATGACCATCCGCGAGACCAGCGAGCGTAGCCAGACCATCGCCTCCACCGCCGAGGAGCTGGCGGCCAGTGTGGACACCATCGCGGACAACAGCGCTGCGGTGGCGACCGAGACTGAGCGCGTGCAGGAGCTGGTGGATTCCGGCGACAAGGCCTCGCAGCAGACGGACCAGACCGTTCAGGAGATCGCCGGCCTGGCCGAGACTGCCTCGCAGCGGGTCAAGCAGCTGAACCAGGCCTCCAACGAGATCGGCTCGATCATCGAGCTGATCGAGGAGATCGCTTTCCAGACCAATATGCTCGCCCTCAACGCCTCGGTGGAGGCGGCGCGGGCCGGGCAGGCCGGCGCCGGCTTCTCGGTGGTCGCCCAGGAGGTGCGGCGGCTCGCGGACCAGACCAAGAGCGCCACGGTGGACATCGCCCAGCGCATCCGGACTCTTCGTGACGAAACCGAGGCCATCTCCGCCTCCGTCGAGGAGATGGGCGGTGCCGTCGAGCGGGGCCGCTCGGCCACGGGAGAGACGCGGGAGACCATGCAGCAGGTGGCCGAGCGCATGCGCGGGGTCACCGAGCACATCCACAACGTCTCCTCGGTGATCAACGAGCAGAAGGGCGCGGTGACCGACGTGGCCGAGTCGATCAGCGCGGTCACGGACCGGACCGAGCGCAACGTCACGGACGTGGAGCACACGCTGGAGGCCCTCGGCAAGTCCAACGCCATCCTCACCGAGCAGATCGGGCGTCAGGAGGAGCTCAATCTGCCGCGCTACTTCATCGAGCGCAGCAAGTTCGACCACGTGATGTGGAAGCGGCGCATCGCGGCGATGCTCGCCGGGCGTGAGGATGTCGATCACCGCGAGCTCACCGACCACCACGCTTGTCGCCTGGGCAAGTGGTACGACTTGGTGGAGGAGCCGTGGATCCGCAAGCTGCCCGCCTTCGTCGAGATCGAGACGCCGCACCGGGCGGTCCACGAGCACGGCAAGCAGGCCGCCAAGCTCTACAGCCAGGGCGAGGTGGACGCCGCGGCCGGTGAGCTGGAGCAGCTGGCCGACAACTCTCGCCAGGTCGTGGGTCTGCTCGAGCAGCTCGCCGATGAGATGGACCGGGCGCGTGGGGAGCGGGAATGAGCGCAGCCGGATCGCGCGTTACCTGCTTTCTGAACCAGAAGGGCGGGGTGGGCAAGACCACCTCCTCGGTGAACGTCGCCCACGCCCTGGCCCGGGCCGGGCGCGATGTGGTGGGTATCGACCTCGACCCCCAGGGCCACTTCGCCGCCAGCCTGGGGCTTGAGGGCCTCGATCCGGGGCTCGATGACGTCCTCTTCGATCAGGTGCCGCTGGCCGAGCGCCTGCAGCCCGCCCGGGAGAGGGTCCGTCTGGTGCCGCCGGGGCCGCGTCTGCCCGAGGTGGAGCAGATGGTCGGTGGGCGCGAGCGCGGCTGGCTGCTGCAGCGGGCCGTGGCGGGGCTCGACCCGTTCCCGGACTACGTGGTCATCGACTGCCCGCCCTCGTCGGGACTGCTGGCGATCAACGCGCTGCTCGCTACCGACGAGGTGGTGATGCCGGTCTCCTGCGACTACCTGGCCCTGGAGGGGTTGGCTGGGCTCATGCGCACCCTGATGCGGGTCGAGCGGGGGTTGGGTATCCACACCCGCAAGTACGTCCTGGTGACCCGCTACAACGGTCAGCGCCGCCTGCCCAAGGAGGTACTCGGCAAGCTCAAGGAGTACTTCCCGGGCCAGGTCCTGAAGACGGCGGTGCGCGACAACGTCGCCCTGGCCGAGGCACCCGGGTTCGGGCAGACGATCTTCGAGTACCGCCCCGAGAGCAACGGGGCGAAGGATTACCGGGCGTTGGCCGAGGACCTGGAGCAACACCGGGTCTTTGAGCCGGCGGCCGAAGCGTAGAGGAGGAGCAGCCGTGGCGAAAAGCAGCGGATCGAGCGGCGGCGACAGGAAAAGTGGCGGCGAGAAGAAGCTCGGTCGCGATCCCCTGGCATGGATGAAGGACGACACGGAACAGCCGTCGGCACCCGAGGAGGCGTCAGCCGCCGGAGCGCCGACGGAGGCACAGGGCGAGGAGCCGGCCGCGGCGCCGGCGCACCAGCAGGTAGCGCAGACGCAGTCAGACAGCGGGGAGAGCACCATGGCGAGCAGCGACCAGAAAAGAACGATCACCGTCGACCGGGAGGAGTACATCGAGTACTACCGGGCCAAGAAGGCCATGCACACCGCGACCACGGCCTTCCTGATGACCAACCCGGACGGCACGATCCACTACGTCAACGAGCCGATGCAGGCCATGCTTGCGCGGCACGAGGCGCAGATCGTTGCGGTCAACCCCGGTTTCACCTCGCGGGATCTGGAGGATCGGCTCTCGCTCTTCGACCTGTTCCCGCAGCTGCGCTCGGTGGCCGGGCAGATGCAGCGGATCCGCGACGACGCCCTGCACCAAGAGCTGCACGTCGGCGAGCTGCGTTTCAACGTCTACATCACCGGCGAGGACGACGAGGAGGGCAACTTCCTCGGCAATACGCTGGAGTGGTTCGACATCACCGAGGACTGGCACCGGCGCGACAACGAGAAGAAGGCGCAGCGCGACGTCGAGGCGCTGATCGAGCGGATCCAGGCCGGTGAGCTCAGTCACCGGGTGGAGACCTCGGAGATGTCCGAGGGGTTCATCCGGACCCTCAGCGAGGACATCAACATGGTCCTCGACGTTACGCAGGCCCCGGTGCGGGAGGTCATCCGGGTCATGGAACTGGTCTCCAAGGGGGACCTGACCCAGCAGATGCAGGGCGAGTTCAAGGGCGACTTCGGCCAGCTCCAGGACTGGGTCAACTCGACCATCGATGTGTTGCGCCGGACCGTGGACAGCGTGCGCGAGACCGCCAACGGCATCGCCAGCGCCTCCTCGGAAATCGCCCAGGGCAACCAGGATCTCTCCCAGCGGACCGAAGAGCAGGCCAGCTCCCTGGAGGAAACCGCCTCGAGCATCGAGGAGCTCACCTCGACGGTCAAGCAGACCGCCGACAACGCCCGCGAGTCCAATCAGCTCGCCACCTCGGCCCGTGAGCGGGCCGAGCGCGGACAGGACATCTCCGGCCAAGTGGTCGAGGCCATGGGGGCGATCAAGCAATCGAGCCGCGAGATCTCGGACATCATCACGGTCATCGACGAGATCGCCTTTCAGACCAACCTGCTCGCCCTCAACGCCGCCGTGGAGGCGGCCCGCGCCGGCGAGCACGGGCGCGGCTTCGGGGTGGTGGCCGCCGAGGTGCGCAACCTGGCCCAGCGCAGTGCCACCGCGGCCAAGGACATCAAGAAGCTGATCAACGACAGCGGTGAGAAGGTTGAGGACGGCACCCGCCTGGTCAACGAGTCCAACGAGACCCTCAAGGAGATCCTCGAGGCGGTGCAGACGGTGACCGACAAGGTCGCCGAGATCTCCGCGGCCAGCGAGGAGCAGTCCTCGGGCATCGACGAGATCAACAAGGCGGTCAGCCAGCTCGACGAGGTCACCCAGCAGAACGCCGCCCTGGTGGAGGAGGCCGCCTCCGCGGCCGAGTCCCTGGACGAGCAGTCGGACAACCTTGTGGAATTGATGTCCTTCTTCGGCGGCGGCGAGGAGACCCCGAAAGGCGGTGGCGCCAAGACGAACCGCTCCGGCCACGCTGGCCAGAAGAGCGGGCAGGCGACGGGCCAGGCCAAGGGCCAGGCGGGCGGCGGCGCCCGGGCCGGGCAGAGTGGCTCGCGTACCGGCACCGGTGCCGGCGGACAGCGCACCAGCGGTTCCGGCGGGCAGCAGCGCACCAGCGGCACGAGTCAGCAACGCCGCAGCACGGCCGGCAACGGCGGGGGCCGGCGCACCGCGAGCACCGAGGTGAACGACGGCGAGTGGGAAGAGTTCTGAGGCGCGGTGGGAGGGCGATTGTGACGGGCAGCCAGGAGGGCGTCGGTGAGTGGTGAGCGTGAGTTCCGTTTTACGCGAGAGGACTTCGAGTGGATCCGCGAGACCGTGGGACGCGAGACCGGGATCCAGCTCAGCGACGCCAAGAGCGACATGGTCTACTCGCGCCTGGCGCGCCGCCTCCGGGCCCTCGGGCTGCGGGATTTCGCGAGCTACCGCAAGCTGCTGCTCGACGACCCCGAGCGCCAGGAGATGGCGCACTTCGTCAATGCCCTGACCACCAACCTCACGGCGTTCTTCCGCGAGGCGCACCACTTCGAGCACCTGGCCGGGGTGCTCGAGGCGTCCTCCGGCACCGTTCGCATCTGGTCGGCGGGCTGCTCAACCGGCGAGGAGGTCTACTCGGCGGCCATCGTGGCCCGGGAGGTCTTCGGCGATCGGGCTGCTGATCGGGTCCAGATCCTTGGCACGGATCTCGACAGCAACGTACTCGAACGCGGACGCCGCGCGGTCTACGATCAGAAGCGCGTCGACGGGCTGAGCCGGGAGCGCCTGCGCAGGCACTTTCTGCGCGGCAAGGGCAGCAAGGAGGGCATGGTCCGCGTCCGCCCGGAGGTGTGCCGGCTGGTCGAGTTCCAGCAGCTGAACCTTCTGCATGAGTGGCCGTTCCGGGAGCCGTTCGACATCGTCTTCTGTCGCAACGTGATCATCTACTTTAACAAGGAGATCCAGCGCCGGCTGTTCGACCGCATGGACCGAGCCATGGCCCCCCGGGGCTGGCTCTACATCGGGCATTCCGAGACCCTGTGGCGGGTCAGCGAGCGATTCGAATCCCATGGCCGCACCATCTACCGCAAGCAGGACTGAACTGCGCCGTGCTTCCTGGCGCAACCGCGGCGTGGAGCTGCCCGAGTGCCTGCCCGGTTTCGAGCACATCAACCGGTACTGGGATCCGCAGCATGAAGCCTTTGCGGCCAAGATCCTGCCCGGCGAGTTCTACGTGACCCGGGGCCCGGAGATGGTGGTCACCGTGCTCGGCTCCTGCGTCTCGGCGTGTATCCGCGATCGCCGCCGGGGCATCGGCGGGATGAACCATTTCATGCTGCCGATCCGAGGTGGCGACCCGCACCACTGGGAGGGTGATCCACTGAGCACCGCCACGCGCTACGGCAACCACGCCATGGAGCAGCTGATCAATCGCATCCTCGCCGCCGGGGGCAGTCGCGATGAGCTGGAGGTCAAGCTCTTCGGCGGCGGCCGGGTCATGGCGGGGATGACCGACGTCGGCCAGCGGAACATCGAGTTCGCCCTGGAATACGTCCGTACCGAGCAGCTCCGCGTGATCGCGCAGGATCTCGGCGGGGAGTACCCGCGCAAGGTGCAGTACTATCCCGAGAGTGGTCGGGCCCGTTCCAAGAAGCTGATGAGCACGCGCAACGATACCGTGGTCCGGCGCGAGGAGCACTACCTCCACGAGATCGACGAGCGCCCCGTGTCCGGCGACGTGGATCTGTTCTAACGGGGGGCGCATGATCCGGGTACTGATTGTTGATGACTCCGCCCTCATCCGCCGGATGCTCACCGAGCTGTTCGCCGGTGTCGACGACATCGAGGTGGTGGGCACGGCGCGGGATCCCTACGACGCCCGCGAGAAGATCAAGCAGCTCAACCCCGACGTCCTGACCCTGGATGTCGAGATGCCGCGCATGGACGGCATCACCTTCCTGCGCAACCTGATGCGGTTGCGCCCGATGCCGGTGGTCATGGTCTCTTCGCTGACCGAGGAGGGCGCCGAGGAGACCCTTGAGGCGCTGGCACTCGGCGCCGTCGACTTCGTAACCAAGCCGCGCACCGATGTCAGCCACACCTTGGACGCGTATGCCGAGGAGATCATTGCCAAGGTGCGTACCGCCGCGCGGGCCCGGGTGCGGCCGGGGCACAGCCAGCCCCGGGGTGCCGCGCCGCAGCCGCATCAGCGCACCACGGACAAGGTGGTGGCGATCGGTGCCTCCACCGGTGGTACGCTGGCGGTGCAGCGGCTGCTCGAGGTGATGCCGCCCAACGCCCCGGCCACCGTGATTACCCAGCACATGCCGCCCGGCTTCTCGGCGGCCTTTGCCGAACGGCTCGATCACATCTGCGCCGTCTCGGTCCACGAGGCGCGAGACGGCCAGCGTGTGCTCCCGGGGCACACCTACATCGCCCCCGGTGGCTACCACCTTGAACTCCACCGCGACGGCAGCAAGTACATCTGCCGGATCACCGAGGACGAACTGGTCAATCGTCACCGGCCCTCGGTGGACGTTCTGTTCGACTCGGTGGCCCGGGCGGCCCGGAGCAACGCCGTGGGCGTGCTGCTCACCGGCATGGGCAGTGACGGGGCCGCCGGACTGGGGCGCATGCAGGCTGCCGGGGCCGTTACCATCGCCCAGGATGAGGCGAGCAGTGTCGTCTGGGGGATGCCGGGCGCCGCCGTCAAGGCCGGCCACGCGGATCAGGTCCTGCCGCTGGAGCGGATCGCCGAGGCGATCCTGGCGGCGGTGGCGCCGCCCTCCCACCCCACCCAGGAGAGGTGACTATGGTCGAGGTTGCCGAGGATCGCGACGGCGAGTCCATCGTCTACCACCCGAAGACGGCGTGGCTGCGCCACTACGGTGCGCCCTCCGCGCTAACCGTGGCAGCCATGGCGATCGCCTACGCCTGGCCGGCCACGGGGCCGCTGGCGGTGCTGCTCGGCGCCAGCGGTTGGGCCGTGGTCGGCTACCTGCGCCGACGCGAGACGGGCTGGAACGAGGCGACGGATACCGTGGAGGATCTGGAGGACGCCCTGCGCGATCTGCTCTACGACATCGACGACAGCCTCAACGCCGAGTTCCGTACGGTGAACAGCGACCTGGAGCAGATCCGCGGGCTGGTCGGCGATGCCGTGCAGTCGCTGAACCAGAGCTTCAACGGCATGGATCAGGCCACCGATGAGCAGGAGCGCCTTGCCCGGGCCGTGATCGAGCAGACCGGCGGGGACTCCGCGGTGGAGCAGTTCGGTATCTCCGAGTTTGTCCGCGAGACCGAGAGCTTCCTGAACAACTACGTCGACATGATCGTCGACATGAGCCGGCGCAGCGTGAAGACCGTCGAGCGCATCGACGACATGGTCGCGCAGATGGGGCGGATCCACGAGCTGCTTGCCGACCTCAAAGGGATCGCCAGCCAGACCGACCTGCTCGCCCTCAATGCCAGCATCGAGGCGGCCCGGGCCGGGGAGTCCGGTCGCGGCTTCGCGGTGGTCGCCGAGGAGGTGCGCAAGCTCTCCGAGAAGGCGAATCAGTTCAACGAGCAGATCGGCGAGGAGGTCAAGACGATCACCAAGCTGGTGGAGGAAGCCCGCACCGAGGTCGGCGAGATGGCCTCCAACGACATGAATGTGACCCTCTCCACCAAGGACCAGATCTCGGAGATGATGAAGAGCCTGCAGGATGTGGATCAGCAGGTGGAGCAGCAGGTCACGCGCATTTCCCAGGTCAGCGGGCAGATCGATCAGCATGTGGCCGACGCCGTTCGCGCGCTGCAGTTCGAGGATATTGTGACGCAGCTGGTGGATGGCTCGCGCGCCGGCGTCGAGGGGCTGGATGACTACCTCGACGGGGTACGCAATGTCCTTCAGGCCATCGCTGCCGACGACGTCCACGGCAGCCAGTACGCAGCACGCCTTCGGGAGGCCCGCGAACGGCTGGCCCAGCAGCGCCAGGAGCGTGAGGCGGCGCGGGCGAACCAGCGCAAGGTCGAGCAGCAGTCCATGGATCACGGCGACGTGGAGCTCTTCTGAGCCCCGCGGCGCCCCGCGAATTCGACACCGACAGCAAAGCAGGAGCGTAACGATGGGCATCCGAACCGAGCGCGAGGACGAGGGGCAAACCCTCGTCATGGCGATCCAGGGTTTCTTCGACTTCAGCCTGCACAAGGATTTTCGCCAGGCCTACAAGGGGGAGGAGGGCGTCCGTCGCTACGTGATCGACCTCTCTGAGACCGAATACATGGACAGCTCCGCCCTCGGCATGTTGCTGCTGCTGCGGGAGTCGGCCAGCGATCAGGGCGCCGAGGTGGTGCTGCGCAACTGCTCCCGCGAGGTGCGCAAGATCCTCGAGATCGCCAACTTCCAGCGCCTGTTCACCATCCAGGAGTAGGCCGCGTGGACGGCGCCGGGGGCGGGGAAACGGGGGGCACCATGGACAGGCTGGCCGAACAGGCGCTGCCCACTTTTCTGGTGGTTGATGACGAGCCGGTGAACACCATGCTCCTCGAGGCGATCCTCGGGGCGCGGGGCTTTCACGTGATTACGGCGGCCGATGGCGAGGAGGCGGTGGCCCGCTTCCGCGAGCAGCCGGTGGACATGATCCTCATGGACATCATGATGCCGCGGATGGACGGCTATCAGGCCACCCGGCAGATCAAGGCCATGGATACCGGGGGGTTCATCCCGGTGCTCTTCGTTACCGCCCTGACCGATGAGCAGCGGCTGGCGCAGTGTGTCGAGGCCGGCGGCGATGACTTCGTCACCAAGCCCATCAGCCGGGTGCAGCTCAACGCCAAGATCGACTCCTGGCTGCGCACCCGGGCCCTCTACCACACTGTCGTCACCCAGCGCGACGCGCTGCGCAGCCACCAGGAGCGGCTCGAGCGCGAGCAGGAGACCGCCGAGCGCATCGTCGCCCGGGCTACGGCCTCCAGTGACCTTCAGGCGCCGGGGGTGCGCTACCACTATCAGCCGGCGGCTATCCTCAGTGGCGATATCCTGCTGGCCGCCCGCCGGCCCAACGGCAATCTGCTGATCCTTATCGGGGACTTCACCGGCCACGGGATCGGCGCGGCGGTCGGTGTGCCCGGGCTGGCGGCGGTCTTCTACGACCGGGTCGGGCGGGGGGCACACCCCGCCGAGTTGCTCGACGACGTCAACGAGAAGCTCTTCCGGAGCCTGCCGGCGGATATGTTCCTCACCGCGGCGCTGCTGGAGGTGGACTGCCACAATCGCCGGCTCGGCGTGTGGAACGCCGGCATGCCGCCGGTTTGGGTCCTGCGCGGCGGTGAGGTGGTGCAGCGCTTCCCGTCGGTGGACCTGCCCCTGGGGGTGATCCGCGATACCGCGCCGGGGCGCCGGCAGCTGGCCTACCTGGAACTGACCTCCGGGCTCCACGCCTACGCCTGCTCGGACGGCATCGTTGAGGCCACCGATGCCGGCGGGCGGCTCTTCGGCAACGAGCGCATCGAGGCAGCGCTTTGCAGTGGGGATCCCGCTGCCGGATTCGGCGCCTTGCTGGAAGCTGTCGGAGCCTTCCGGGCCGGGGACGAGCAGGGCGACGATACCACCCTGGTCTCCGTGGACTTGGACCGGCTGCTGGCCGAGGGGGCGATGGGCGGCTACGGGGCGGCCGCCGCCGAGAACTGGTACAGCGAGTTGGTCCTGGACGCCGCGACCCTGGCCCACGTCAATCCGGTGCCGCCGATCATGAATCTGCTCGCCGAACTCGGGGCGCTGGAGGAGGACCGGCAGAGCCTCTACGTGGTCATCGCCGAGCTCTTCACCAACGCCCTGGAGCACGGCGTGCTCGGGCTCGACTCGGCGCTCAAGAGAGACCCGGATGGCTTCGAGGCCTATTACCAGCAGCGCGCCAGGGCGCTGGAGGCGCTGGGAGAGGGCGAGATCCGCCTGCGCGTGCAGTGCGACGCCGCCGACGGCAGCGGATACGGGATCGAGATCGAGGTGGAGGATTCCGGCGAGGGGTTCGACTACCGGCGCATTCTGGAAGGCGGCGGCGGCCACGGGGCGCCCATCGGTGCGGGCCGGGGCATCCTGCTGGTGCGCTCACTGTGTGACGAACTGAGCTACTTCCCGCCCGGCAACCGGGTGCGGGTGCGGTATACGCCGGGGGGGCGCCCGCGCCCCTCGCGGCCCGATTCGTAGTAGCATCGGGCGCCATGCGCTTGCGTCTTCCCCAACCCTCGGTGCGCTGGTGGCCGGGGTATCGCCCCTTCCTGCTCGCGCTGCTGCTGCTCAGCGGCCTGGCGGTGGCCGTGTGGGGGCCCTGGGATGCCGAGGACGTTGTCGCCTGGGGCGAGCTCCTGGTCGAACGTCCCTGGTTGCTGCTGGTGGTCGTCGTGCTGCAGGCGGCGCTGTTCACCCTGGCGTTGCCGGGCAGCCTCTTCCTCTGGGTCGTCGCCCCGTTCTACCCGCCTTGGATGTCCACGCTCACGCTGGTGGCGGGCAGTACCCTGGGCGCCCTGGGGGCGTACGGGGTGGCGTGGTTGCTGGGCCGTGATGCGGTGCCGGCGGACAGCCGCTGGATCCGGGTGCTCCGGGGCAACAGCGATTTCCTCAGCCAGTGCGCCATCCGGGCCCTGCCCGGCTTTCCGCACCCGCCGCTGAACTACGGGGCCGGCTGGCTGGGGTTGCCGTTGAAGACCTTCGTCGTCGCCACGGTGGTTGGGCTGGGGATCAAGTGGGGGGTCTTCTCGCTGGCGATCTACAGCGCGGTCGAGGCAGCCGCCCGGGGCGGGGAGATCGATACCCGGGCCGTGGTGGTCCTGCTCGGGGTGGCCGTGCTGTTCGTCGCGGGGGCCTTCCTGCGGCGACGCCTGACCGGGCGCGGGAAGGACGCCTGAATACGCGGCGCCGCGGGTTGATCAGACTGCTCGATGCCCGAGCGGCCATAACGGCTATAGTGTCCCCCGGGCGGGCTCCCGATAGCGGCGGGCGGAGACAACCCAGAATCCGCGGGATTGATGCCGTGCCCCTCGGCCCCCCATGATGGATTTGTACGCCCTGGCACAAAGCGCAGGGACGTCACGACCGCGCGAAGGAAAGGAGAGATCCTGATGGCCTATCAACTCCCCGATCTGCCCTACGACTACGGCGATCTGGAGCGCTCCATCGACGCCCAGACGATGGAAATCCACCACACCAAGCACCACAACACCTACGTTACCAAGCTCAACGATGCCGTCTCGGGGACGGAGCACGAGGGGCAGCGGCTGGAGGATCTGCTTGCGCGCGTCTCGAGCCTGCCTCTGGCGATCCGCAACAACGGGGGCGGACACTGGAACCACGACCTGTTCTGGCGGGTGATGTCGCCCAACGGCGGCGGCAAGCCGTCGGGGGATCTGGCCACGGCCATCGACTCGGCCTTCGGCTCCTTCGATCAGTTCCGCGAGCAGTTCACGCAAGCCGCGCTGGGGCGTTTCGGCTCCGGCTGGGCGTGGCTGATCCAGACCTCGCGAGGGCTGGAGATCACCGATACCCCCAATCAGGACAACCCGCTCATGGACGTGGCGCCCAAACAGGGTACGCCGCTGCTCGGCCTGGATGTCTGGGAGCACGCCTACTACCTGCGCTACCAGAACCGGCGGCCGGACTACGTCGAGGCGTGGTGGGATGTCGTGAACTGGGATGAGGTCGCCTCGCGGTTCCAGGCGACGTAATGCTCTTGAGGGGGGCAGGGGTAGGGGGTAGCGTTCGCGGCCTGCCAGGCGGTGCGTGATGCCCCGGGACCCCGTCCCTGATTCCCAGAGCTTGCAGTGGGCAGGCCCCCTCGCCCGTCTCGGCGGGCGAGGGGTCTTGACGGGCGGTTCCCCTCAGTCCTCGGGGTCGTAGCCGAGGTTCGGCCCCAGCCAGCGTTCCGCCTCCTTGCGGGACATCCCCTTACGCTCGGCGTAATCCTCCACCTGGTCCTGGAAAATCTTCCCGACGCCGAAGTACTTGGCCTCCGGGTGGCCGAAGTACCAACCGGACACGGCAGCGGTGGGGACCATGGCCTTGGACTCGGTCAGGCTCAGGCCGATGTTCTCCTCGACGTTAAGGATCTCCCAGAGGCGGTCCTTCTCGGTGTGGTCGGGGCAGGCCGGGTAGCCCGGTGCCGGGCGGATGCCCTGGTACCGCTCCTTGATCATGTCCTCGTTGGACAGGTTCTCGTCGGCGGCGTAGCCCCAGAACTCCTTGCGCACCCGCTCGTGCAGGCGCTCAGCGAACGCCTCGGCCAGGCGGTCGGCCAGGGCCTTGAGCATGATGGCGCTGTAGTCGTCACCGGCGGCCTCGAAGCGCTGGATGTGCTCGTCGATGCCGATCCCGGCGGTGACCGCGAAGGCGCCCATCCAGTCCGGCACGCCGCTTTCCTTGGGCGCGATGAAGTCGGCCAGGGACTGGTGCGGCTTGCCCTCACCCTTCTCGGTTTGCTGGCGCAGATGACACAGCGTGGCCAGCACCTCGCTGCGTGCCTCGTCGGCGTAAACCTCGGTATCCTCGCCAGTGCTGTTCGCCGGGAAGAGGCCGAACACAGCGCGGGCGGTCAGCCACTTCTCGTCGATGATCCGCCGCAGCATCGCCTGGGCGTCGTCGAAGAGCTTGCGCGCCTCCTCGCCCTGCTTCTCGTCATCGAGGATCTTCGGATACTGGCCCCGCATCTGCCAGGCGGCGAAGAACGGCGTCCAGTCGATCCGCTCGACCAGATCCTCCAGCGGGTAGTCGTCCAGTACCTGGACTCCCGGCTTCTCGGGCTCCTGAGGCCGGTGGGTCGACCAGTCGATGGGCGTGGCGTTCTTCTTGGCCTGCTCGAAGGAGACCCACTTGGTCTTCTGCTGCCGGGCCTCGTGCTGTTCGCGCACCTGTTGATACTCAGCGGCCAGCTCCTGCTTGTACGGCTCGGCCTGGGTTTCGCTGACCAGCTTGGAGGCCACGCCAACGGCGCGCGAGGCGTCCTTGACGTAGATGCTGGGCGCCGAGTAGTTGGGCGCGATCTTCACGGCGGTGTGCACCCGTGAGGTGGTGGCACCGCCGATGAGCAGCGGGCAGGTGAAGCCCTGGCGCTCCATCTCCTGGGCCACGCCGATCATCTCGTCGAGCGACGGCGTGATCAGCCCGGAGAGGCCGATGATGTCGGCGTTGACCTCCTTGGCCTTCTGCAGGATGGTCTCCGTGGGGACCATGACGCCGATGTCGTGGACCTCGAAGTTGTTGCACTGCAGGACCACCGCCACGATGTTCTTGCCGATGTCGTGGACGTCGCCCTTGACGGTGGCGATCAGCACCCGGCCGGCGGGCTCATCGTCACCGGACTTCTCGGCCTCGATGTAGGGAAGGAGGTGGCTCACCGCCTGCTTCATCACGCGGGCGGACTTGACCACCTGGGGCAGGAACATCTTGCCCTCGCCGA
Organism: Halorhodospira sp. 9621; assembly: GCF_022228055.1. Classification (NCBI taxonomy): domain Bacteria; kingdom Pseudomonadati; phylum Pseudomonadota; class Gammaproteobacteria; order Chromatiales; family Ectothiorhodospiraceae; genus Halorhodospira; species Halorhodospira sp. 9621. The sequence goes on along the minus strand of NZ_JAJNRD010000007.1, from coordinate 44,945 downwards.
AGAGGTCGCCGACGGTGTTCATACCGTCCATCAGCGGTCCCTCGATCACCTGGATCGGGCGCTCGTGCCGCTGCCGCGCCTCCTCGACGTCCACGTCGATGTAGTCGGTGATGCCCTTGATCAGGGCGTGCTCGAGGCGCTTCTCCACCGGCTCCTCGCGCCAGGAGAGGTCCTCCTCCTTCTTCTTGCCGCCCTGGCCCTTGTAGCGGTCGGCCAGCTCCAGCAGGCGGTCCGTGGCGTCGTCGCGGCGGTTGAGGATGACGTCCTCGCAGAGCTCGCGCAGCTCCTTGTCGATCTCGTCGTAGACCTCGATCTGGCCGGCGTTGACGATGGCCATGTCCAGTCCCGCCTTGATGGCGTGGTAGAGGAAGACCGAGTGCATGGCCTCGCGGACCGGCTCGTTGCCGCGGAACGAGAAGGAGAGGTTGGACAGGCCGCCGGAGATCTTGGCGTGGGGCAGGTTCTCCTTGACCCAGCGGGTCGCCTCGATGAAGTCGACGGCGTAGTTGTTGTGCTCCTCGATGCCGGTGGCCACGGCGAAGATGTTCAGGTCGAAGACGATGTCCGCGGGCTCGAAGCCGTCATTGACCAGCGTGTTGTACGCCCGCTCGGCGATCTCCAGGCGCCGCTCGTAGGTGTCGGCCTGCCCCTTCTCGTCGAAGCACATGACCACGGCGGCGGCGCCGTAGCGCTTGAGCTTGCGGGCCTGCTGCAGGAAGGCTTCCTCGCCCTCCTTGAGGGAAATGGAGTTGACCAGGCCCTTGCCCTGGATGCGCTTGAGTCCCTCCTCCATGATGTCCCACTTCGAGGAGTCGATCATGATCGGCACCCGGGAGATGTCCGGTTCGGACCCGACCAGGTTGAGGAAGTCGATCATCGCATCCTTGGAGTCGAGCATGCCCTCGTCCATGTTGATGTCGATGATCTGGGCGCCGTTCTCCACCTGCTCCTTGGCCACCTCCAGGGCGGTCTCGTAGTCGCCCTCCTTGATCAGGCGGCGGAAGCGGGCCGAGCCGGTGACGTTGGCGCGCTCGCCGATGTTCACGAACAGCGAGTCGTTGCCGATGTTGCACGGCTCGAGCCCGGACAGGCGCATGACGTCGGGCGCCGCTTCCGGTACCTGACGCGGGGCGAAATCCTTGACCTGCTCGCGGATGGCGGCGATGTGCGCCGGCGATGTGCCGCAGCAGCCGCCGATGATGTTGATCAGCCCCTCCTCGGCGAAGGTGCGCACGATCTTCGCCATCTCCTCGGGGCTTTGGTCGTACTCGCCGAACTCGTTGGGCAGGCCCGCGTTGGGGTGCGTCGAGATGTGCGTGTCGGCGATCTTCGACAGTTCCTGCAGGTGCGGGCGCAGGTCCTCGGCGCCGAGGGCGCAGTTCAGGCCGACGGAGATCGGCCGGGCGTGGCGCACCGAGTTCCAGAAGGCCGCCGCGGTCTGGCCCGACAGGGTCCGGCCGGAAGCGTCGGTAATGGTGCCGGAGATCATCACCGGCAGGCGCCGGCCCGATTCCTCAAAGACCTCCTCGAGGGCGTAGATGGCCGCCTTGGCGTTGAGGGTGTCGAAGACTGTCTCGATCAGGATCAGATCGGCGCCGCCTTCGAGGAGGCCCCGGGCCTGCTGCGCGTAGGCTTCGAACAGCTGGTCGAAGGTGATGTCGCGATAGCCGGGATTGTTGACGTCCGGGGAGATGGAGGCCGTCTTGCCGGTCGGGCCCATGGTGCCGGCGACGAAACGCGGGATGCCGGTCTCCTGCTCGACTTCGTCGCAGACGGCGCGGGCGAGCCGGGCCGCCTCGATGTTCAGCTCGTCGACCAGATGCTCGGCGCCGTAGTCGGCCTGGGAGAGAACCTGGGAGTTGAACGTGTTGGTCTCGACGATGTCCACACCGGCGTCGAGGTTCTGCCGCGTGATGTCGCGGATGATATCGGGCCGGGTGAGGACCAGCAGGTCGTTGTTGCCCTTGAGTTCCGAGGGGTGATCAGTGAAACGCTCGCCGCGGAAGTCGGCCTCCTCGAGCGGGTACTTCTGGATCTCGGTGCCCATCCCGCAGTCGAGGATCAGGATGCGCTGGGCGAGCTGGTCGCGAAGCTGTTGGCTACGATCGGTCATGGTCTAACGGTTCGCTCTGTGGCTCACGGGTTCTTCAGGCGCCCGCGCGCTATGCCGCCGCGAGGCTGCAGCCCGGATACGGCTTGCGTGGGAAGACGGAGAAGAGGGCGCGCACTCGCGCGGCCCGGCGCGGGGATGGGTGCCTGGTTGGATAATCGTTATCACGCCAGTATCTCAACCGCCGCCGCGGATTTCAACGTCGCCGCGGCGGAGGCCGTCCGCCAGGGCGCCGAGGCATAAGCTTAGCGCCGCCGGTTGCTTGATTCCCCGCAATGGCGATGCCACTTTTAATGAGCGCACGCGCGCCCGCGAGCCGGTAACGGCGGGGGCGCCCGATCCGGAACGTGGCAAAGGAGTCATCCGCGGTGAAACTTGAGACCCAGGCCGTCCATGCCGGCTACACCCCCGATCCGACCACCCGGGCGGTGGCGGTGCCCATCTACCAGACCACCTCCTACGCCTTCGATGACACGCAGCACGGGGCGGATCTCTTCGACCTGAAGGTGGAAGGGAACATCTACACGCGGATCATGAATCCGACCAACGCCGTGCTCGAGCAGCGGGTGGCGGCTATGGAAGGGGGCATCGGCGGCCTGGCGGTGGCCTCCGGCATGGCGGCGATCACCTACGCCATCCAGGCGATTACCCGCGCCGGCGATAACATCGTCTCCACCTCGCGGCTCTACGGCGGTACGTACAACCTCTTCGCCCACTCGTTGCCCATCCACGGCATCGAGGTGCGCTTCGCCGCCCAGGACGATTACGAGCGGATGGAGGCGCAGATCGACGAGCGGACGAAGGCGCTGTTCTGCGAGAGCGTCGGCAACCCCTCCGGTGAAGTGGTCGATGTCGAGCGGCTGGCCGCGATCGCCCACCGCCACGGCATCCCGCTGATGGTCGACAATACCGTGCCGACGCCCTACCTGTGGCGGCCCATCGATAACGGGGCGGATATCGTCATCCACTCCCTGACCAAGTACATGGGCGGTCACGGCACTACGGTGGGCGGGGTGATCGTCGACTCCGGCCGCTTCCCCTGGGCTAAGCACGGCGACCGGTTCCCGATGATGGTCGAGCCGGACCCCTCCTACCACGGCGTCGTCTACACCGAGGACATGGGCGAGGCGGCTTACATCACCCGCTGCCGGGTGGTGCCGCTGCGCAATATGGGTGCGGCGCTGTCGCCGTTCAACGCCTTCCAGCTGCTGCAGGGGATCGAGACCCTGCCGGTGCGCATGGACCGGCACTGCGGAAATGCCCAGCGCGTGGCCGAGTACCTGCAGTCCCATCCGCGGGTGAGCTGGGTGAAGTTCGCCGGCCTGGAGGACAGCCCGTACAAGCCGCTGGCCGATCGCTACATGGGCGGACGGGCGGCCAGCATCCTGAGCTTCGGGGTGAAGGGCGGCTTCGAGGCGGGGGCGCAGTTCATCGATGCGCTGCAGCTGATCACGCGGCTGGTGAACATCGGCGATGCCAAGTCCCTGGCCTGCCATCCGGCGAGCACCACCCACCGCCAGCTCAATGAGGAGGAGCTGGAGAGCGCCGGGGTGTCGCGGGATCTGGTCCGGCTGTCCATCGGCCTGGAGCACGTCGACGACATCCTCGCCGACATCGATCAGGCCTTGAAACAGTAGTCAGCGTTCAGCGGGTCGGGCTCAGAAGGAGGGTTTCAGGGGCAGGCTCCCGGTTGTAGCGGGGCTGGTGGCAGCGAGGCCCGCCGCCACCAGCCTGTCGCCAGATCCCTCAGCCCGTACCCAGACGCTTGTACTTGATGCGGTGGGGCTGGGCGGCCTCCTCGCCGAGGCGCTTCTTGCGGTCCGCCTCGTAGTCCTGGTAATTGCCCTCGATGAAGACCGTCCGGCTCTCACCCTCGAAGGCCAGGATGTGGGTGGCGATCCGGTCCAGGAACCAGCGGTCGTGGGAGATCACCAGGGCGCAGCCGGGGAAGGTGAGCAGCGCATCCTCGAGGGCCCGCAGGGTCTCCACGTCCAGATCGTTGGTCGGCTCGTCGAGGAGTAGGGTGTTGCCGCCGCTCTGCAGCAGCTTGGCCAGGTGCACCCGGTTGCGCTCGCCGCCGGAGAGGTCGCCGACGCGCTTTTGCTGCTCGGAGCCGCGGAAGTTGAACTTGCCCACGTAGGCCCGGGATGGGGTCTCGTAGTTGCCCACCCGGATGTAGTCGTGGCCGCCGGAGATCTCCTGCCAGACGGTGTTCTCCGGGTTGAGCGCGTCCCGGCTCTGGTCCACGTAGGCGAGCTCCACCGTATCGCCGACCTCGATGGAGCCGGCGTCGGGCTGCTCCTCGCCGGTGATCATGCGAAAGAGCGTGGTCTTGCCGGCGCCGTTGGGGCCGACCAGGCCGACGATGGCCCCCGGCGGGATGATGCAGCTCAGGTCCTCGTAAAGCAGCTCGCCGCGGAAGGCCTTCTGCACCCCGTCGGCGATGATCACCTTGTCGCCCAGGCGCGGCCCCGGCGGGATGTAGAGCTGCTGGGTCTCGTTGCGCTTCTGGAACTCCTGGGACTGCAGCTCCTCGAACTGCTTGATGCGCGCCTTGTTCTTGGCCTGGCGGCCCTTGGGGTTCTGCTGGACCCACTCGCGCTCCTGCTGGATCGCCTTGCGCTGGGCCTGCTCCTCGCGGGCTTCCTGCTGTAGCCGCTTCTCCTTGTACTCGAGCCACGCGGAGTAGTTGCCCTGAAAGGGGATGCCCTCGCCGCGGTCGAGCTCGAGGATCCAGCCGGCCACGTTGTCCAGGAAGTAGCGGTCGTGGGTCACCGCCACCACGGTGCCGGGGAACTCGTGGAGGAAGCGCTCCAGCCACGCCACGCTCTCGGCGTCCAAGTGGTTGGTGGGCTCATCGAGCAGAAGCATGTCCGGCGCCGAGAGCAGCAGCTTGCACAGGGCCACCCGGCGGCGCTCGCCACCGGAGAGATTGGCCACGGAGGCGTCCCACGGCGGCAGGCGCAGGGCGTCGGCCGCCTGCTCCAGCTTGCGGTCCAGGTCCCAGGCGCCGGCGGCCTCGATCTGGTCCTGCAGCTTGGATTGCTCGGCGATCAGGGCGTCGAAGTCGGCTTCCGGATCGGCGAACTGCGCGGAGACCTCGTTGAAGCGATCCACCAGGGCCTTGGTCTCGGCTACGCCTTCCTCGACGTTGCCGCGCACGTCCTTGTCGTCATTGAGCCTCGGTTCCTGGGGCAGGTAGCCGATCTTGATGCCAGGCTGCGGCCGCGCCTCGCCGTCGAACTCCTGGTCCTCGCCGGCCATGATGCGCAGCAGGCTCGACTTGCCCGCCCCGTTGAGCCCGAGAACGCCGATCTTGGCGCCCGGGAAGAAGGATAGCGAGATGTCCTTGAGGATCTGTCGTTTGGGGGGTACCACCTTGGATACCCGGTTCATGGTAAAGACGTACTGGGCCATAGCTCCGCCGCGTTAACGAACAGGGGTGGATGATCCGTAGGGTTACGGTCGCGATACCCCTGATTCTACCGCGTGATGGGCGGGTGGGCATCCGTTGACCATCCCTGGGCCTGGCTCCTCGGTCCGTGCGGGGGGGAGACCAGGCTCGACGCCGAGGGTCTGCCGCTGGCGGCCGTGCCTGGCGGGGCCGCCAGCGGTGCTCCGGTGCGGGCGTGCAGCCGGTCAGGGAGGGTCCCGGGGCGCCAGGCGCACCAGCAGTGCCTCGAGATCGGACCGGCGGGCCGGCTTGGTGAGGAATTCGTCGCAACCGGCCTCGAAGCCCTGCTGCTCCACCTCGCTGCGCGCGTGGGCCGTGAAAAGGGCGATCGGGACCGGGGGCGCGTCCCGGCCCTCGGCCTCCTCGTCGCGGATTGCCCGCGTCAGCCGCAGGCCGTCGAGACCGGGCATCTGCAGGTCGAGCAGGAGGAGGTCGAAGGGGTGTTGGCGCCAGGTGCGCAGCGCGCTCGCGCCGTCCTCGACTACGGTGACCCGGGCCTCCATCCGTTCCAGAAGGGTCTGCGCCAGCATGGCGTTGGTCGGTTCGTCCTCGGCGACCAGGATGCGTAGACCGGGCGGGGGGCGCTCCGTCGTCTCTGTCGGCGGGCGCTGCGCCCGGGAGGCGCGCCGGTCGTCCAGCGCCTCCAGCGGGGTGGTCAGGGTGAAGGTCGATCCCCGGCCTTCGACGCTGTGCAGGTGGAGGTCGCCGCCGATCATCTGCGCGACTTCCCGGGTAATGGCCAGCCCGAGCCCGTGCCCCGGTTGCTCGCCTTCGTAGTCGCCCCGATCGAAGGCCGCGAAAACTTGGTCTCGCGTCGCCGCGGGAATGCCGGGGCCGGTGTCCTCGATGGCAAAGGCCAGCTGTTCGCCCTCGGGGCGGGCCGTCACGGTGACCCCGCCGGCCGTGGTGTACTTGACGGCGTTATCGATGAGGTTGGAGAGCGCCTGTTCCAGTCGCGTCCGGTCGCCCCGCACCCAGCGCGGGAGCCCGGCATCGACTCGGCAGATCAGATCGATGCCCTTCGCTCGCGCGGTCGGCCGATAGAGGGCGCATTGCCCCTCGATCAGCGAGGGGAGGTCCAGCGGTTCGGTATGCGCCTGTAGGCGGCCACTCTGCAGCTGGCTGAGCTCCAGCAGCGAGTCGATCAGCCCGTGCAGTCGTTCGCCGCCGCGCTGGCAGTATTCGGCGTAGCGCCTGCGCTCCTCCGCCGTGAGGTCCGTCTCGGCGAGCAGCTGGGAGAACCCCATCAGCGCGTTCAGCGGGGTGCGCAGATCGTGGCTGATGGCGTTCAGGAAGTCGCTCTTGGCGCGCAGGGCCTGCTCCAGCTGCTGCTCCACCCACTTCTGATCGCTGATGTCGAAGGTCACGCTCAGGGTGGCGATGAGGTTGTTGTCGCTATCGGTGATCGGGTGGACCGAGAAGACCGCCGGGAAGGTGGTGCCGTCGCTGCGCAGCAGCTCCATCTCGCGGCGCACCGGGGTGGAATCGTGGCGGAGGTGCTCGATGATGGCCTCCGGGTGGAAGCGGTCCTCGGGGAGGTGGACCAGCGAGACCGGCCGGCCGACCAACTCGTGGCGGGCATACCCGAAGAGCGCCTCGGTGCCGGTGCTCGTCTCCTCGATGATCCCCTCCAGGTCCGTCTTGATCAGGCTGACCGAGGTGGCCGCCTGGAAGATGGCTTCGAGCTCGCGCTGCCGGTGCTCCAGCTGCCGGCGCAGCCGCTGCTCGTTCTCGCGGTGACGCAGCTCGAGCTGCGCGATGAGCAGATCGGCCAGATCCTCCAGCGGGATCAGCTCCTCCTTGCTGATCGTGCGCGGTTCGCGGTCCTGGATGCAGAGGACCCCGACGGGTTGCCCGGCGGGCGTGACCAGTGGGGCACCCGCGTAGAAGCGGATGCCGGGAGGGCCGGTGACGAGCGGATTGTCGTGGAAGCGCGGATCGGTGCGCGCGTCCTCGACCACCAGCAGCCCCCCTTCCGCGATGACGTGACCGCAGAACGAGATGGAGCGGGGGGTTTCGCAGTCTTCTAGGCCGCGGGCCGACTTGAACCACTGCCGGTCGCGGTCGACGAAGGAGACCGCGGCGATGGGTACGTCGTAGATTCGGCAGAGGGTGCGGACACAGCGATCGAAGGCCGCCTCGGCCTCGGTGTCGAGGATGCGGTAGCTGTACAGTGCCGCCAGCCGGATGTGTTCGTCATCGGGAATCGGGGCGGACTTCATGGCGCCTCCCTGGGGCGGCCGGTTCGGCTTGGACGGGGAGCACGGGCCGATACGGCTTCCAGGCCCCGGGTCCAGTTCTGCTCAGCATTACCCGCTTCGGGGCGGGGTTTCAAGTGGCCGTGGCACGCGAGCCCCGGCCCTCGCCATTGCCTGCAGAAACAAGGGGGTTGACGCCGGCGGCGATGCCTGTAGAATGCGCACCCGTAACGACACAGCGGGTGTAGCTCAGTGGTAGAGCACAACCTTGCCAAGGTTGGGGTCGTGGGTTCGAATCCCATCACCCGCTCCATCTCCCCTCCCTTTTCCGTTGTTTCCTGCTTCATGGCGCAGTGAATCGCGCCGAGTCCGAGTGGCCCGTCCCTCGCCACGGGCCACCTCCGCGTCTTGTCCGTCAACACATTACCGCTCTGCGTCGCGGTGTGCCGTGCGTACAAACTCGGTGTGCTCGCAGCCCGGGCACGGCGGGATGTGGCCGGGGCGCTGCAGCGTGATGGTGCGCCCGCAGGCGATGCACGCCAGTTCGCCGGGGCCGGCGATCTCGTCGGTGTGGTAGAGGCTGGGCTCGCCGGTGGTTACGAATCCGCGCAGTTCCATGCTGGTGCGGTCGGCCACCGAGGAAAAGGCGTCCCACAGCCAGCTCTCCAGCATCTGTAGGTCCATGCGCAGCCAGTCGCGCAGCGGGTGGTCGTGGCTGCGGTCGGCCAGCCAGGCGCCCGCCTCCTCCAGGTCGCGCTGCAGGGCGTCGCCCACCCGGTCGGCGTCGGCGCGGGGCAGTTCGCCGTCGGCGACCATGGCTCGCTTGACCTCCTCCAGGGCTTGGGCCAGGCGCGGGCCGCCATCCTCGCAGCTGGCGAAGCGCTCGCGCAGGCGGGTGAGCATGCGCTCGTAGCTGGTGGGCAGGTGGCCCGCCTGGTGTTCCGGGTCGGACTTTTTGCTCATGCGGCCTCCGTGTCGGGTCGATGCCATCGCACCTCGGGTACTGGGTACCAAGGTACTAGCAACGCCGACCGATGTGCAGATTGCTTGCCGGATGCGAGCCTGCCCGGCGGATCCGGGGGCCGCGCAACTAGAACCCCGGGACGTGGCTCCGTTATCCTGCACGGCTCACCTGCCCGGGAAAGCGACAGACACCGATGGACAACCAGTACCGACCGAAAGAGATCGAAGCCGAGGCCCAGGCCTACTGGGAGCAGCAGCAGACCTTCAGGGCGCGCGAGGACACCGGACGCCCCAAGTACTACTGCCTGTCGATGTTCCCGTACCCCAGCGGACGGCTGCACATGGGCCACGTACGCAACTACACCATCGGCGACGTGGTCAGCCGGTATAAGCGCATGCAGGGCTACAACGTCCTCCAGCCCATGGGCTGGGACGCCTTCGGACTGCCCGCCGAGAACGCCGCCATGGAGCGCGGGGTGCCACCGGCAGCGTGGACCCGCGAGAACATCGCCGCCATGCGCGAGCAGCTCAAGGGGCTCGGCTTTGGGTACGACTGGTCCCGCGAGCTGGCCACTTGCGATCCCGACTACTACCGCTGGGAGCAGTGGCTGTTCACGCGGCTCTACCGCAAGGGGCTGGTCTACCGCGATACCGCGGCGGTGAACTGGGACCCGGTGGATCAGACCGTGCTCGCCAACGAGCAGGTGATCGAGGGGCGGGGCTGGCGCTCCGGGGCCCTGGTCGAGCGGCGCGAGATCCCGCAGTGGTTCCTGCGTATCACCGACTACGCCGACGAGCTGCTCGAGGCGCTCGATGAGCTCGAAGGGTGGCCCGAGCAGGTGCGCAATATGCAGCGCAACTGGATTGGCCGTTCCGAGGGCGTCGAGCTGAGTTTCGATCTGGCCGGTCGCGACGAGCAGCTGACCGTCTTTACCACGCGCCCGGACACCCTCTACGGGGTCACCTATATGGGCCTGGCGCCGGAGCATCCGATCAGCCTGGAGCTGTCCGAGGGCAACCCGGCCATCGCCGAGCTGGTTGACGAAGCCCGCTCGGGCGGCACGGCGGAGGCCGATCTGGCCACCCGCGAGAAGCGCGGCGCCGACACCGGGCTCGAGGCCGTGCATCCGCTCACCGGTGAGCGGATCCCGGTCTGGGTTGCCAACTTCGTGCTCATGGAGTACGGGTCCGGCGCGGTCATGGCGGTGCCCGCCCACGATCAGCGTGACTGGGAGTTCGCCAGCGCCTATGGGCTGCCCATCCGGCCCGTCGTGCACCCGGCCGACGGCAGCGAGCTGGACATCTCCGCCGGTGCCTTCAGCGACTACGGCGTGTTGGCCGACTCCGGCCCGTTCAGCGGCATGCCCTCTGATCGCGCCTTCGTGGCCATCGCCGAGCGCCTCGAGGGCGAGGGGCGGGGCCAGCGTCGGGTGCAGTACCGCCTGCGCGACTGGGGTGTGTCGCGGCAGCGCTACTGGGGCGCCCCGATCCCCATGATCCACTGTGCCGACTGTGGCCCGGTCCCCGTTCCCGACGATCAGCTGCCGGTGACGCTGCCCGAGGACGTGGCGATCAGCGGTAGCGGCTCGCCGATCAAGTCCATGCCGTCGTTCTACGAGACCACCTGCCCCGAGTGTGGCGGTGCGGCGCAGCGTGAGACGGACACCTTCGACACCTTCATGGAGTCGTCCTGGTACTTCGCCCGCTTCGCCTGCGCCGATCAGGACAGCGCCATGCTCGACGAGCGGGCGGACCACTGGGCCCCGGTGGATCAGTACATCGGTGGGATCGAGCACGCCGTTCTGCATCTGCTTTACGCGCGTTTCTACCACAAGGTGCTGCGCGACGAGGGGCTGGTCAGCTCCGATGAGCCGTTTACCCGGCTGCTCACCCAGGGCATGGTGCTCAAGGACGGGACCAAGATGTCCAAGTCCAAGGGCAATACCGTCGACCCCCAAGAGCTCGTCGAACGTTTCGGCGCCGATACCGTGCGCCTGTTCACCATGTTCGCGGCGCCGCCGGATCAGTCCCTGGAGTGGTCGGATTCCGGGGTCGAGGGCGCTTACCGCTTCCTGCGCCGCCTCCATGGCCTGGTGCGCGATCACGTCGCACGCGGTTCGGCGCCGGCGCTGGATCCGCAGGCGCTCAGCGACCCCCAGCGCGATTTGCGGCGCAAGGTTCACGAGACCATCGCCAAGGCCTCCGATGACATCGGCAAGCGCTTCACCTTCAATACCGCCATCGCGGCGGTGATGGAGCTGTGCAACGCCTTGGGCAAGGCCGGGGACGACAGCGACGCTGGCCGTGCGGTGATGCAGGAGGGGCTGGAGGCAGCCGTGCTGATCCTGGCGCCGATCACCCCGCACCTTTGCCACCACCTGTGGTTCGAGCTCGGCCATACGGCCCCGGTGGTCGAGGCCGCCTGGCCCGAGGCGGACGAGCAGGCGCTGGTCCGTGACGAGGTGGAGCTGGTGGTCCAGGTTAACGGCAAGCTTCGCGGCCACGTCACCCTGCCCGCCGACGCCGATGAGCAGCAGGCCCGGGAGGCGGCGCTGGCCGAGCACAACGTGCAGCGCTTCGTGGCCGACAAGGAGATCAGGAAGGTGGTCTTCGTCCCCGGCAAGCTCATCAACGTGGTGGCCAAGTAGCGGCCTTCCGCCGCCAGGGGGTGCGGATGCGATTATCGTGGCGGAACCGGTCCCAGGGGGTGGTCGGGCTGCTGGGCGTGGCAGTACTGGCCCTGGCGCTGAGCGCCTGCGGCTGGCAGCTGCGTGGCGCCCCGGGCGGGATCTCGCTGGACGACCGGGTCATTCAGGTGGTGGACGAGGCGGGTAGCAGCGAGCTGCGCCGCGAGGTGCGCCGCGCCATCGAGGGGGGCGGCGGGCAGTACACCGAGAGCGCCGCCGGTGCCGAGTGGGTGCTGACCCTGCACGGTCGGGGCAGCAGCCGCGACACCGCCTCGGTCGGGGCCGGCGGTGATGTGCTCGACTACCGGCTGACCTACACCATCGACTACAGCGTGGTCGATGCCGAGGGCGAGACGCGAATCCAGCGCACCTCGTTGGATGCCCAGCGCACCTTTGCCGATCCGGACGGCGGGGCCGACGAGCGCCGGGCCCGCGAGGCGGAGTTGGAGGAGGAGCTGCGAGCCGACGCCGTGCGCTTGCTGATGCTGCGGCTCCAGGCTCTGCGCTGATGGCCGAGCGGCCGGAGACCCTGCATCGCCAGCTCGAGCGCGGGGTGCTGCCCCGGGTCTGCTTCATCGCCGGGGAGGAGCCGCTGCTCCAGCGCGAAGCCGCCGACGCCGTGCGCCGTGCGGCCCGCGAGGCCGGGCACGCCGAGCGCGAGGTGCTCGATGTCGATGCCGGGTTCGACTGGGGGCGGCTGACCGAGGCTGCGGGCAGCCTGTCGCTGTTCGGCGATCGCCGCCTCCTGGAGGTGCGCATGCCCGGCGGCAAGCCCGGGCGCGACGGGGCCGAGGCCCTCAAGTCCTACTGCCGCGACGCCCCGGAGGACACCGTCTTGCTGGTGACCAGTGGCCGCCTGGAGCGTTCGGCCCGGGAGGCGGCGTGGGCGCGGGCGCTGGCCGGGGCCGGCATCTTTGTCTACTGCTGGCCGGTGCCGGGCCGCGACATGCCGCGCTGGGTGGCCGAGCGGCTGCGCCGCGCCGGGCTGCAGGCGGACCCCGAGGCGGCGGCGCTCATCGCCGAGCGCTCCGAGGGCAACCTGCTGGCTGCGGACCAGGCGGTGGAGAAGCTGCGCCTGCTCGTCGGCAGCGGGGGCGGTGTGGATGTCGAGACGGCCGCCGGGGCCCTGGCCGACAGCGCCCGCTATACCGTGGACGATCTGGCCGACGCTGCCCTGGACGGGGAGTGGACGCGGGCGCTGCGCGTTCTGGCCGCGCTGGAGGAGGAGGGCGTGCAGCCTCCGCTGATCCTCTGGGCCCTGGCCCGGGATATCCGTGTGGCGGCACGGCTGGCGGCCGGCGCCGACGAGGGCGTGCTGCAGCGCGAGCGGATCTGGAAGCGCCGGGCCGCGCGGTTGCGCAATGCCGCCCGCCGGCGCCCGGTGGCCACCTGGCGGCAGTTGCTGCAGCGCTGCCACCGGGTGGATCGGGCGATCAAGGGGCTCCCGCCGGGGGAGCCGTGGGAGCAGCTGCGGGCCCTGGTCTCTCGCCTGGCGCGTGCCATGGCAAAATAGTGCCGGAAGGTACACCCTGTTCCTGATCGAGGCCATTTGAGCAAACCCGATGAGTGCAGAGCAGTCGAGCGACATCACCGAGACCATCCGGCGGGTCGGGCAGCAGGCCCGGGCGGCCGGGCGTGCCCTGGCACGTTCCGGCACCGGGGCGCGTAACAGCGCCCTGGCAGCCATTGCCGCCCGCATCGAGGCGGGTGCCGAGGCCATCGCCGCGGCCAACGCCGCGGACCTGGACGCTGCCCGCGAGGCCGGGCTCGATCCGGCCCTGATCGACCGCATGGAGCTGACCCCGGGGCGCATCCAGGGTATGGCCGACGGGTTGCGCGAGATCGCCGGGCTGCCGGACCCGGTTGGCGCGGTGCGCGAACTCTCCGCGCGGCCCTCGGGGATCCAGGTCGGCCGCATGCGCATGCCCATCGGGGTGATCGGCATCATCTACGAGTCTCGTCCCAACGTCACCGCCGATGCCGCCGGGCTGTGCATCAAGTCGGGCAACGCCACCATCCTGCGCGGCGGCTCCGAGGCGATCCGTTCCAATCGGGCCATCGCCGAGCAGATCCGCGCCGGGCTGGAAGATGCCGGGCTGCCCGGCGACGGCGTCCAGGTGGTCGCGACCACGGATCGGGATGCCGTCGGCGCCCTGATCCAGATGCCCGAGTCGGTGGACGTGATCGTCCCGCGCGGCGGCAAGGGCCTGGTCGAGCGCATCGCGCGCGAGGCGCGGGTGCCGGTGATCAAGCACCTCGATGGGGTCTGTCACGTCTACATCGACGGGGCGGCCGATACCGACAAGGCAGTGGCCATCGCCGTCAATGCCAAGACGCAGCGCCTGGGCACCTGCAACACGATGGAGACGCTGCTGGTGGACGAGGCCGCCGCCGGGCGCGTCCTCCCGGAGATCGGCCGCCAGTTGCGCGAGGCCGGGATCGAGGTGCGCGGCTGCCAGCGCACCCGGGACCGGCTCGCCGAGGCTGTACCTGCCACGGAAGCGGACTGGGCTACCGAATACCTGGGGCCGACCCTCTCGGTGCGAGTGGTGGACGGTTTCGAAGAGGCCGTGGCGCACATCGAGCGCTATAGCTCCGGGCATACCGAGGCCATCGTCACCGAGAGTTATCCGCTGGCCCAGCGCTTCCTCCGCGAGGTGGATTCCAGCTCGGTGATGGTCAATGCCTCGACCCGTTTCGCCGACGGTCAGGAGTACGGCCTCGGTGCCGAGATCGGGATCAGCACCGACAAGCTCCACGCCCGCGGCCCGGTGGGGCTGGAAGGGCTGACCACCGAGAAGTGGATCGTCCTTGGTGACGGCCACGTCCGCAGCTGACAGCGAGGTGAGTCGCCGCGTGAGACAACCGCTGCGCACCATTGGCCTGCTTGGTGGCACGTTCGACCCGATCCACTACGGTCACCTGCGCCCGGCTGAGGAGGTCCGCGAGGCGGTACAACTCTCCGAGCTGCGCCTGATCCCGGCGCGCATCCCGCCCCACCGCGCTCGCCCGCGGGTCGGGCCGGAGCAGCGGGCGGAGCTGGTGCGCCGGGCCGTGGCGGGCAATCCCAGCGCCTGTGTCGATGAGCGCGAGCTCCATCGCGACGGCCCCTCCTACACCGTCGACACGCTGGCCGAGCTCCGAGCCGAGCTGGGCGGGGTCTCGCTTTGTCTGATCCTTGGCTACGACACGTTCCTGGGCCTGCCGGGCTGGTCGCGCTGGCGGCTGCTGTTCGAGCGTGCCCACGTCGTGGTCACTGAGCGGCCCGGCGTGCGCGGCGCGCTGCCCGAAGCACTTGCCGAGGAAGTGGCCGACCGCGTCACCGAAGAGCCGGCGGGCCTGCGTCATAGCCCGGCCGGGCGCATCCTGTTCCAGGCGGTGACACCGGTGGATATCTCCGCCACGGGGATCCGCCGTTTCCTGGCCGTGGGTCGGTCCGTGCGCTATCTGCTGCCCGAGGCGGTGCGGCAGCGGGTGGTCGAGGCGGGCTGGTACGGCTATCCGCAGTTGTAAGAGGTCGTCATGGTGGTGGAAGAGCTGGAGCAACGGATCCGCGAGTCCCTCGACGGGATCAAGGCCCTGGACACGGTGGCCATTGATGTCCGCGGGCGCACGCCGGTGACCGACCTGATCGTGGTCACCACTGGCACCTCCCGTCGCCACGTGCACGCGGTGGCGCGCAGCCTGGTCGACGACGCCAAGGCCAGCGGGCTGACGCCGCTGGGCGTGGAGGGCGACGAGCCGAACTCGGAGTGGGTGCTGATCGACCTGGGTGATGCCGTGGTCCACGTCATGACCCGGGAGAGCCGCGATTTCTACCGGCTTGAGCGCATGTGGGAGATGGACGAGGCGTGCGCCTCCACCTCGTCGCAGTAGGCCAGAAGCCGCCGCGCTGGGTGCGGGACGGTTTCGAGGACTACGCCCGGCGCCTGGGCAGGGGGTGGCGTCTGGAACTGCACGAGGTCAGTGCCGGCGGGCGCGGCAACGACGACCCCCACGCCCGCGAGCGCGAGGGCGAGCGGCTACTCCGGGCGCTGCCGTCGCGGGCGGTCTGCGTGGCCCTGGACGAGGCCGGCAAGCCCCGCGACACCCGGCAGTGGGCGCGCAGCCTGGAGCGCTGGAGCCACGAGGGTGGCGAGGCAGCCTTCGTCATCGGCGGCGCCGACGGGCTGAGTGAGGCGGTCCGCGAGCGCGCCGATGCCTGTTGGTCGCTGTCGCCGCTGACCCTTCCGCACATGCTGGTGCGGGTGCTGGTCGCCGAGCAGGTCTACCGCGCCTGGACGCTGCTCAGCGGGCATCCGTATCATCGAACCTGAGCGCACCGCCACAAGGTCTAGGGAAATGGAGCCTTACATCATCCTCGCATCCGGGTCGCCCCGCCGGCGCGAATTGCTCGAGCGCATTGGTATCGGGTATCACACGCTGCCGGTCGCCGTCGACGAAACCCCGGAGCCCGGTGAGGGCGCCGAGATGTTCGTCCTGCGCATGGCCCTGGAGAAGGCCCGGCGCGGCTACGCCGCTGCTGAGCAAAAGGCGCCGGCGCTCGGCGCGGATACCGCGGTGGTCCTCGACGGTGAGATCCTTGGCAAGCCCGCCAGCGAGGCCGACGCCCACGGTATGCTCGAGCGCCTGTCGGGGCAGACCCACCGGGTGGTGACCGGGGTGGCGCTGGTCGACGATCGCGAGGCCACCCGGCTGTCGGTCAGCCAGGTGACCCTGCGCGAGATCACCGCCGAGGAGCGGGCCCGCTACTGGGCCAGCGGCGAGCCGGTGGACAAGGCGGGGGCCTACGCCATCCAGGGCCGGGGCGGGGTCTTCGTCGAACACCTGGAGGGTAGTTACACCGGGGTCATGGGGCTGCCGCTCTACGAGACCACGCTGCTGCTCGACAAGCTCGAGATCCCCTGGCGCGAGCGCTGGTAGGGGGCGCGTGAGCCAGGAGATCCTCATCAACCTCACCCCCCGCGAGACGCGGGTGGCCCTGGTCGAGAACGGCGTCCTTCAGGAGGTCCACCTGGAGCGGGCCCGCCGCCGCGGGCTGGTGGGCAACATCTACCTGGGCCAGGTGCGCCGCGTGCTGCCCGGTATGCAGGCAGCCTTCGTGGATGCCGGGCTGGAGCGCACCGCCTTCCTGCACGTCTCGGATCTGCAGCGCGAATCCGGCGGACCCCCACCCCCCATCGACCGGCTGCTGCGCGAGCAGCAGGCGCTGCTGGTGCAGGTCATCAAGGACCCGATCGGCAACAAGGGGGCCCGGCTCACCACGCAGATCACCGTGCCCTCGCGCTACCTGGTCCTGACCCCGCACTCCGCGGGCGTGGGCATTTCGGCGCGGATCGAGGAGGAGGCCGAGCGCGAGCGGCTGCGTGCGGTGGCTCAGGGGTTCGACGCCGAGCGCGGGGAGGCCGGGCTGATCTTCCGCACCGCGGCCGAGGGGGCCGCGGACGAGGCGCTGAGCGCCGACCACGACTTCCTCGTGCGGCTCTGGGAGAGCATCCGCCGGCGCGCCGGCGAGGCGCAGCCCGGGACCCTGGTCCACGAGGATCTGCCCCTGCTGCTGCGTGCCCTGCGGGATCTGGCCACCCGGGACTTGGAGCGGGTTCGGGTGGACTCCCGCGAGGGTTACCTTCGCCTGCGTGACTTCTGCAAGGACCTGCTGCCCCATGTTGCCGAGCGGGTGGAGCTTTACGCCGGCGAGCGGCCGATCTTCGATCTCTACGGGGTTGAAGAGGAGATCGAGCGCGCTCTGTCGCGCCGTGTGGATCTCAAGTCCGGCGGGCATCTGATCATCGATCAGACCGAGGCGATGACCACCATCGATGTGAACACCGGTGGTTTCGTCGGCAATCGCAACGTCGATGAGACCATCTTCAAGACCAACCTGGAGGCCGCCCAGGCCATCGCCCGGCAGCTGCGCCTGCGCAACCTCGGCGGCATCATCATCGTCGACTTCATCGACATGACCGACGCCGAGCACCGCCGCCAGGTTCTGCGTGCCCTGGAAAAGGCCCTCGAGCGGGATCACGCCAAGACGCAGATCGGTGCCGTCTCCTCGCTGGGGCTGGTGGAGATGACCCGCAAGCGGACGCGGGAGAGCCTCGAGCAGGTGACCTGCGAGCCGTGTCCGACCTGCGGTGGCCGGGGTACGGTGAAGAGCGCCGAAACGGTGGTCTACGAGATCTTCCGCGAGATCCTGCGCGAGGTGCGCCAGTTCGAGTCGCAGCGGGTGATCGTGCTGGCCGCGCCGTCGGTCGTTGAGGTGCTACTCGACGAGGAATCCACCAGCCTGGCGCAGCTTGAGGAGTTCATCGAGCGACCCATCGAGCTGCAGGTCGAGTCCCTCTACGTGGCCGACCAGTACGACGTCATTCCCGTATAATCCGTCGTTATGGTTGCCCTGATGCGCCGCTTCGGCCCGCGCGTGCTGCGCGGCCTGCGCCTGGTGCTGCTGGCGGCGCTGTTCGGCGCTGCAGCACTGCGTCTGGCCGTCTGGCTGGCCCCCAACTTGAACGCGCCGGTGGAACGGTTGGCTGCCGAGGCCCTCGGGGCGCCGGTGGCCGTGGACAGTGCTGATCTGGTCTGGCGCGGCCTGTGGCCGGGGATCGAGCTGACCGGTGTGCGGGTCGGGGACGAGGCGCCGATCACCCTGGAGCGGACCACGCTGACCCCTGCGCCGCTGGAGAGCCTGCGTGCCGGCGCGCTCCGGTGGGCCGCCGTGTCGGCGGCGGGGTTGCGCGTCACCGTGGAGGCGGACCGGCATGGCTGGTCCGTGCCGGGGCTGGGGGACGGGGTGCAGCAAGGGGCGGCGGCGCTGGACCTGCGGGCGGTCCCGCGGCGTGTGGCGTTGCGCGATGCCGCCGTGGAGCTGATCCCCCGCCGGGGTACGGCCGGGGAGCGTGTCCGTTTCGAGCTGGCCGGACGCCGCGACGCCGAGGCGCTGGAGTTCGGCCTGCGCAGCGCCGGGGACGAGGCTGGGCCGGGCCGGGGGCTGCAGCTGGCCGCCCGGTTGCCCTTGCAGGCGCCCGCCGCGGCGACCGTTTATGCGGCGTTTGACGGGGTCGCCGTGGCTCCCTGGGCAGCCGTCCTGACCGATACGCGTGCCTCCGGGATCCTCGACGGTCGGCTCTGGCTGGAGCTGGCCGACGGCCGGGCCGATGCTCTCCACGGCAATCTGCGCGGTCGTGACCTGGGCATGGAGCCGCGGCGGCCGGCGCCGGGAGTCGACAACCTGGCCGCCGAGGCGCGCTTTGCCGGGCGGGACTGGACCGCTGAACTGGCCGCGGCCGAGACGGCGCTCGAGCTGCCCTGGTTGTTCCGGGAGGATGTCGCCGTGGGCCGGGCCCGGGCAGTGCTCGGCGGTAGCTGGCAGCCCGACGGGCGCTGGTCCGTCGAGCTGCCGCGGGTGTTTGTCGAGAACGCCGATACCCGCGCCAGCGGGCGCGGGTCGCTCACCGGCGGCGATGGTGACACCCCGCGGTTGTTCTTGCGCGCCAGCGCCGATGAAATCCCCATCGAGCGGGTGCCCGCCTACGTGCCGGCCGGGGTCACGCCACCGGAGGTGGTCGAGTGGCTGGAGGACGGCCTGCTCGGCGGCACCGCCCACGGTGCCGAGCTGCTCTTCTTCGGCCGTCCCGACCGCTTCCCCTTCGACGCCGGTGACGGTGTCTTCGACGTCCGTGCCGGGGTGCGCGGTGGCCAGTTGCGTTACGACCGCGGTTGGCCGCGGCTGACCGGCATCCACGCCGACCTGCGCTTCCATAACGCCAGCATGGCCATCACCGGTCGCGGGTACACCAACGGGGTGGAACTGCGCGACGTGGCGGTGGGTATCCACGATCTGCGCGAGCCCATCCTCACCGTGCGCGGTCGAGGCGAGGGCGATGCCGGTGGTGGTCTGGGCTTCCTCGCCGGCTCTCCGCTGGGGCGCGAGTGGCTCGGCGATCCGGTGCCGCTGTACGCCAGCGGCCCGATGGCCCTCGACCTGGATCTGGCCGTGCCCCTGGAGATGGTTCACCCCGAGACGGTCCTGCTCGACGGCCGGGTGCAGCTCCACGGGGTCGATGCGGGCATCGATCGCTGGGTGCATGCCCAGGCACTGACCGGTGCCCTGAGCTTCGATGCCGCCGGCATACGCAGCGCCGGGGAGCTGACCGGCCGCTGGGGCGGCGAACCGCTGTCGATTGGGGTGCGTACCGCCACCGTGGAAGGGCGGTCGCGCATCCTCCTCGACGCCGCCGGTCATGGCACGCCAGCGAGCCTGCTCGAGGGGCTGGCCGAGGATCCGGCCTGGCTGAGCGGTGCCGCCCCGTGGTCGGTCCGTGCCCGCCTGCCAGCCTTCCAGCCGCACCTCCAGAGGCCGGAGATGAGCCTGCGGGTGCGCTCGAGCCTCGCAGGCACGCAGATGGCCCTGCCGGCACCGTTCGGGGTCGAGCGCGACGAGCGCCGCCACGTGCAGGCGGACTTGGGCTTCTCGGCCGGGGGGCTCGAGTCGTACTGGCTGAGCTACGGTGAGGAGCTGATGCGCGCCGGGGCGGCGGCGGGCGAAGACGGCCTGCCGCGGTCGCTGGCCCTGCGCTTCGGCCCCGGTGCGTTGAGGTTGCCGACCCGCGGGAGTGTCGTCGAGGGCCGGATCGACGAGCTGGACCTCGATGCCTGGCGGCGCTGGCTGATCGGGCAGGCCGGCGACGGTCTGTCCGGTCTGGGTGCGCAGGGCGCGGCCTGGCGGCCGCCGCTGCCGCTGCGTGGCCACTTGCGCGTCGGCGATCTGACCGTCGGCGCACGGGGGTACGGCGACCAGACGCTGGCGGCGGAGTGGTATGCCGATCAGCCCGGGCAGCTGGCCCTGCGCGGCGATCTGATCAGCGGTCAGGTCACCTGGGACGAGGCGTTGCGGCGGGTCCGGGCCGACCTGGATCACCTGGATCTGCCGGTGCCGCAGGCTGCCCCGGATGCCGGGCCGGACCTGGCTGACCCCCGTCCCCGCATGGCCGGGCCCGGCGCGGCGGCTTGGCCCGAGGTGGATATCGACGTGGCCAGTGTGCGTCTCGCCGGCCGCGTGGCCGGTGCCGGTCGAGTCCGGCTGCGCCCCCGCGGCGAGGTGCTGTACATGGATGAAGCCAGTATCCGCGGGCCCACGCTGCACCTGGTGACCAGCGGGGAGTGGCGGCCCACCGGAACGGCACTGCGGGGCCGGCTGCGCAGCGGCGATGTGGGGGATCTGCTCGGATTGCTGCAGGCACCGCGGGCGGTGACAGTGGCGGACGTCGACATCTCCGCCGAGCTCGGCTGGCCCCAGGCTCCGTGGGGGGTGGAGCTGGCCGATCTGGTGGGCGCGGTGCGGGTGCGCATGAACGACGGGCGCATCACCGACGTGGATCCGGGCGCCGGGCGCGTGGTGGGGCTGCTGGGGCTGCGTATGCTGCCGAGGCGGATCCTGCTCGACTTCGCCGACCTCTCCGGGCAGGGTTTTGCCTTCGATCGCATCAGCGGCCGGGTGACCGCTGCCGGTGGCTACGCCCACGTCGATGATCTGCGCATCGCCGGACCGGCGGCGCGCGTTACCATATCGGGGAACATGAATCTGGCGCAGCGTGTCTACGATAATCATGTCGTTGTCGAGCCGCGCCTCGGGGCGACGTTGCCGCTACTCGGGGCGCTGCTCGGCGGCGGGGTGGGGGCTGCCGGCGGTTTCCTGGCCGATCAACTGCTGGGCGAGGGGGTGGACCGGGCAGCGGCGGTGCGCTATCGCGTGGCGGGGCCGTGGCACGAGCCCCGCGTCATCAGGCTTGGAGTCGAGGATGCAACACAGCGCTAATCGAGCCCGAGGGCTCTCCGAGAACGGCCAGTCCCGGCGTCACAACCTGGCGGCGGTGCAGATGGCCTCGGGCCCCCACGTCGAGGCCAACCTCCAGGAGGCCGAACGGCTCATCGGCGAGGCCGCCGAGGCCGGGGCCGAGCTGGTGGTCCTGCCCGAGAACTTCGCCATCATGGGCTACCAGGACACCGACAAGCTCAAGCACGCCGAGGCCGAGGGCAACGGTCCCATCCAGGCGTTCCTAGCCGAGCAGGCCCGTCGCCACCGAATCGTGCTGGTCGGCGGCACCATCCCGCTGCAGGGCGCGACTCCTGAGCGCATCCGGCCGGCGGCGACGGTCTACGGTCCCGATGGCAGCCGCCTGGCCTGCTACGATAAGATTCATCTATTCGATGTAGAGGTGGCTCCAGGCGAGGCCTATCGGGAATCGAACACCCAGCAGCCCGGGGAGACCCCGTTGGTGGTGGAGACGCCGCTCGGGCGGCTCGGCGTGGCAGTCTGCTACGACCTGCGCTTCCCGGAGCTATTCCGCGAGCTGGCCGCCCAGGGGGCAGAGATCCTAGCGGTTCCATCGGCCTTCACCGCCGTGACCGGCGAGGCGCACTGGAGCGTGCTGGTCCGTGCCCGGGCCATCGAGAATCTCTGCTACGTGGTGGCGTCGGATCAGGGCGGCTACCACGTCAATGGCCGTGAGACCCACGGTGAGAGCATGATCGTCGACCCGTGGGGGCGCGTCATGAAGAGCCTGGAACGCGGCGCCGGGGTGATCACCGTGGAGGTGAGCCTGAGCCGCCTGCACGAGATCCGGGAGCGTTTCCCGGCCCTCCTTCACCGCAAGTTGTAGGTGACCGAATGATGAACCACGCCGAAGCCGCTACTGCGACCCCGGACCCGCTTCGTCAAGCCGAGGAGCGGTTGCTGGCGCCGGCCGCACTCGACGAGGCGCGCCTCGGTCAGGTGTTCAGCCGCCTGCTGCGCCCAGGCGTGGACTTCGCCGATCTCTATTTCCAGGCCGCCCGGCGCGAGGCCTGGGTGCTTGAGGACGGCATCGTCCGCGAGGGCAGCCATAGCATCGACCGCGGTGTGGGTGTACGTGCCGTCAGCGGCGAGAAGACCGGGTTCGCCTACTGCGACGAGATTGGTCTGGAGGCGTTGCTGGATGCCTCCTCGGCTGCTGGTGCGGTGGCGCGCAGCGGACAGAGCCGCAGCCTGGCCGCCTTCCGCAGCGGTGCCGTGGGCGGGCTCTACCACGGCGATGATCCGCTGGCGAGCCTCAGCGCGGACGACAAAGTGGCCCTGCTGCACCGTGCCGAGGCCGCGGCGCGTGCCGTCGACCCGCGCATCGTCCACGTGGTGGTGAGCCTGGCCGGTGCCCACGACACCATCCTGGTGGCGAACTCCGAGGGCGGCTGGGCCGGGGATATCCGCCCGCTGGTCCGGCTCAACGTCTCGGTGCTGGCGGCCGCCGGCGAGCGCCGCGAGAGCGGGGCTTCCGGTGGGGGCGGGCGTTACGACTACACGCGTTTCGTCGAGCCGGAGCGTGTCGAGGCCTATGCCCGCGAGGCGGCCCGTCAGGCGCTGGTCAACCTCGAGGCCGAAGAGGCGCCGGCGGGGAATCTGCCCGTGGTCCTCGGTCCCGGGTGGCCCGGGGTGCTCCTGCACGAGGCCGTCGGCCATGGCCTGGAGGGGGATTTCAACCGCAAGGGGACCTCGGCATTCACCGACCGCATTGGCGAGCGGGTGGCCTCTCCGCTGTGCACCGTCGTCGACGACGGTACCATCGCCCATCGGCGGGGGTCGCTGAACATCGATGACGAGGGCCACCCCAGCCAGTGCAACACCCTGATCGAGGACGGGGTGCTCACCGGCTACATGCAGGACCGGCAGAATGCCGGACTGATGGGCATGGCGCGCACCGGTAATGCCCGCCGGGAGTCCTACGCCCACCTGCCCATGCCGCGGATGACCAATACCTACATGCTCGCCGGTCCCCACGACCCCGACGAGATCATCGCCTCGGTGGACCGGGGGCTGTACGCGGTGAACTTCGGCGGCGGCCAGGTGGACATCACCTCGGGCAAGTTCGTCTTCTCGGCCAGCGAGGCCTACTGGATCGAGAACGGGCGTATCCAGCACCCGGTCAAGGGCGCGACCCTCATCGGCAACGGGCCGGATGTGCTCACACGGGTGAGTATGGTGGGCAACGACCTGAAGCTCGACGGCGGTATCGGGGTCTGCGGCAAGGAGGGGCAAAGCGTCCCCGTGGGGGTCGGCCAACCAACGCTCAGGGTCGACGGCATGACCGTCGGCGGCACCCAGGCCTGATCGCCCCGCGCCGTCGCCTGGAAACCCAACTGACAACGGAGAAGGCGAATCCATGCCGGATCCCCGCAACGAACTACCCGCCCCGGCAGCGCTGGAAGGTCTGGTGCAGCAGGCCCTCGACGAGGCCCGCGGGCACGGGGCCGATGCTGCCGAGGCGGCCTGCTCCGGCGACATCGGCCTTTCGGTGAACGTTCGCAAGGGTGAGATCGATACCCTGGAGCACCACCGTGGCCGGGATATGGGGGTCACCGTGTACTTCGGTGGCCGCAAGGGCAGTGCCTCGGCCGGGGAGCTGTCCGAGCAGGCGGTGCGCGAAGCCGTGCAGGCGGCCTGCGACATCGCCCGCTACACCTCCGAGGACCCTGCGAACGGTCTGGCACCGGCCGAGCGCATGGCGGTGGACCCGCCGGACCTCGACCTCGATCACCCCTGGCCCCTGTCGGCGGACGACGCCGTGGAGCTCGCCCGCGACTGCGAGGCGGCGGCGGTGGAGGCCGATCGGCGTATCGAGAACACCGAGGGTGCCGGGGTCAGCATCCACCGCGGCCTGCACGCCTACGGCAATAGCCACGGTTTCTTTTCGGTGCTGCCGGAGTCGCGCCACGGTATCCACTGCGTGGCGGTGGCCGGACGCGGCGAGGCCATGCAGCGCGACCACTGGTACAGCGTGGCCCGCGACCCCGCGGCTCTGGAGGAGGCCCGGGCTGTGGGGCGCCAGGCGGCAGAGCACGCCGTGGCCCGGCTTGGCGCCGAGAGTCTCAACACCGAACGGGTACCGGTGCTCTTCCGTGCTCCCGTGGCCCGCGGGCTGGTGGGCCATCTGGTCTCGGCGGTCCGGGGCAGTGCCCTGTACCGGCAGGCTTCGTTCCTGGTCGACAGCGCCGGCGAGCAGCTCTTCCCCGCCTGGCTGCATATGGTCGAGCGGCCGCACATTTGCCGGGCGCTGGGCAGCACGGCGTTCGATGCGGAAGGGGTGGCCACCACCGAGTCGGCGCTGGTGCAGGACGGGGTGCTGCAGCGCTATGTGCTGGACAGCTACTCCGCCCGCCGTCTGGGCCTGGAGACCACAGCCAACGCCGGCGGCGTCCACAACCTGGAGGTCAGCGGCGGCGATGAGGACTTCGACGCCCTGCTCCGGCGCATGGGCCGCGGGTTGGTGGTCACTGAGCTGATGGGCCAGGGGGTCAACCTGGTCACCGGCGACTACTCCCGTGGTGCCGCCGGTTTCTGGGTGGAGAACGGGGCCATCGACCGCCCGGTCCAGGAGATCACCATCGCCGGC
The DNA here is from genome assembly GCF_022228055.1 of Halorhodospira sp. 9621. Taxonomy (NCBI): domain Bacteria; kingdom Pseudomonadati; phylum Pseudomonadota; class Gammaproteobacteria; order Chromatiales; family Ectothiorhodospiraceae; genus Halorhodospira; species Halorhodospira sp. 9621. The sequence goes on along the minus strand of NZ_JAJNRD010000007.1, from coordinate 20,112 downwards.
CATCTGCGCGATCTTTTTGCCGGCATCCAGGCGGTGGGCGGCGACGTGGACCGGCGCGGCAACATCCGCTGTGGCTCGATCCTGGTCGAGGAGATGACCGTCGCCGGGCAGTGAGCGTCCGGTGCCGGGCGCGGGTCAACCGTGCTCGGTCTCGCCGAAGCCCTCGGCCACCAGACGGGTTAGGGCCTCGAGGGCGGCCTCGGCGTCCGCGCCCTCGGCCTCAATGGTGATCGTGGCCTGATGGCCGGCGGCGAGCATCATCAGTCCCATGATGCTCTTGCCGTTGACGCGCTTGTCCCCGTAGCGGACGTGGATCTCGCTCTCGTACTCGCTGGCGATGGTCACGAAACGGGCGGCGGCCCGGGCGTGGAGTCCGAGGCGGTTGGTGATGGTGGCTTGTTGCTCGATCATGACGGCGGGGCTCCTTCACCGACCGCGATGATGCCGGCTCGGCCGCCGGCAGCGGCGGATTCGGCCAGTTCGTCGAGGGATCGCCCGGGGTAGTTGAAGACGCGCAGGAGCATCGGCAGGTTCAGGCCGGTGACCACCCGGCAGTGGCGGTCGGTGCCGGCCGCCACGGCGACGTTGGAGGGGGTGGAGCCGTAGGCGTCGGAGAGGATGAGGACTCCGGCCCCCTGGTCGAGCCGGGTGATCAGGGCGCCGGCGCGTTCGAGTAGCTCGTTGCGCTCGTCCTCGTTGAAGACCTCCAGCGACTCGGTCTGCAGCGGGCAGATGCCGAGCGTGCGCGAGGCCGTGGCCAGGATCTCCGAGCCGATGTGTCGGTGGGCGACGATGAGCAGTCCGACCCTCATGACAGCTCCCGGTGGCGCAGGGTCACGTGGCTGCAGTCAGCCTGCAGTGCTGCGGCCAGCCGCTCGGCGAGGTAGACCGAACGGTGCTGCCCGCCGGTGCAGCCGATGGCCACGGTCAGGTAGCTGCGCCCTGACTGCTGATGGACCGGCAGCCAGTGGCGAATCATCGTGTCGATCTGGTCGAACAGGGTCTCGGTTTCGGGCTGCGCCTCCAGGAAGGCGCGGACGCTGTCATCGCGGCCGGTGTAGGCGCGCAGCCGAGGCTCCCAGTGTGGATTGGGCAGGCAGCGGGCGTCGAAGACGTAGTCGGCGTCCGTGGGGATGCCGTGCTTAAAGCCGAAGGACTGGACCAGCACCGACACACCGCTGCGCTCGCCCGCGACCCGCTCGGAGATCAGCCCGCGCAGGTCGTGGACCGTGGTCCGCGAGGTGTCGATACTCCAGTCGGCCACCTCGCGCAGCGGTTCGAGCAGGGCGCGCTCGGCGCGCAGGGCGTCGGCCAGCGGCTGATCGCCCTCGGCCAGGGGGTGGCGCCGCCGGGTCTCGCTATAGCGGCGCATGAGGATGGCGTCTTCGGCGTAGAGGAACAGCACCTCGGTGGCGATGCCCTGCTCGCGCAGCGCAGTCAGCGTCTCGGGCAGGCGCTGCAGGTCGCGGGGCGGGTTGCGGGCGTCCAGCCCCACCGCGAAGCGCTCGCCGGTGGGTGCGTCGCGATTCTGCGCGTAGCGGGCCAGCTCGCCGATCAGGCTCACTGGCAGGTTATCGATGCAGTAGTAACCGGCGTCTTCCAGGGTGTGCAGGGCGACGCTCTTGCCCGAGCCCGACAGGCCGCTGACCACGATCAGGCGCAGTTCGCTCATGCCGGCACCCCGTGGTTCCGGCCGCTGCGCTGGTGTGTTGCGACCTCCGCGACGAGGCGGCCGGCGGCGGCCTCGATCAGCGGCGCCAGCGGCCGGCGTTCGCTGTCGGTCAGGGTCACCCGGGGTAGGGCCAGGCCGAGCAGTTCGCGGTGATCGCGCCGGCCGTGCAGGGCGGCCTCGGCTTCGGTGGGGCCGGGAGCGCGCTGGAGCTGGATGCACAGAGCCACGGCGGTCTCGCTGCGCAGCGCCGCGGGGCCGTAGAGTTCGGTGATGTCCACCAGGCCGAGGTCGCGCAGGCAGAGCAGGCCCCGCCCCTGCTGCGGACCGGCGCCGAGCAGGCGATCACCGTCGCGGCGCAGCTGTACGGCGTCGTCGGCCACCAGGGCGTGACCACGGTCGAGCAGCGCCAGGGCGGCGTCGCTCTTGCCCACGCCGCTGGGGCCCTCCAGCAGGATCCCGCGGCCGTGGACCGCCATCAGCAGGCCGGGGATGACCGGCCGGTTCTCGGCCGCGTTCACGATGGGTCGGCGTGCGACTGCCATTCGCGCAGGGCCATCTGCAGCTCGTCCCCGTCCGAGGAGCGGCGCAGCCGCTCGCACAGGCTGCTGTCGCTGAACATCTCGGCAAGGCTGGCGAGGATCTGCAGGTGCTCGTCGGTGAAGTGCTCGGGTACGACGAGGGCGAAGAGCAGGTCCACCGGTGCCTTGTCGAAGGCGTCGAAATCGATGCCCCGGTCCAGGCGGATGAGGGCCCCGATGGCGCGGTCGATCCCGTCGATGCGGGCGTGGGGCGCGGCGCCGCCGTGCCCCAGGCCCGTGCTGCCCAGTCGCTCACGGGCCAGCAACCGGTTGCTGATCTCCCGGGCGTCGAGGCCGTCGCCGCTGGCCCCGATCAGCTCGCCTATGCGCAGGAGCACCTGCTCCTTGTCCTCGATGCCGCTCTCGCAGCGAACACGTTCCGGCGTGATGAGTTGCTCGATGTCCATGGAGTGTCCGATCGGCTGGCCCGCTGAACCGCGTCCCGCCGCCTTAAAGGCTGGCCTTGAGGGACGCGCCCTGCCGTCGCTGATCGACGGCCTTCTCTTTGTGTTTCAGGACCTGACGGTCAAGCTTGTCCACGAGCACGTCAATGGCTGCATAGAGATCCTCCTCGATGGCATCGGCAAAAACGCGCCCGCCGCCACCCCCGATGTGGATGACCGACTCGGCCTTCTGCTGCTTCTTCTCCACCGTGAGGATCACCTCGGTATCGATGACGTGGTCGAAGTGGCGCTGGATGCGTTGCATCTTCTCGTTCACATGCGCCCGGAGGGCCGGGGTGATCTCGACATGATGCCCACTGAGCTTGATCTGCATACCGCCTCCTGAACCCCTTTGCCGCCGGCGGAGCCGGGGGCCTCAGCGCCCCCGGGCCTCCCTGCGCTCCGCCGACGATGCGATGGACAGGGACTCCCGGTACTTGGCGACCGTCCGACGCGCCACCTGGATCCCCTCCTCATGAAGGATACGCGCAATCGCGCTGTCACTCAGCGGTTTTGCCCGATCCTCCTCGGCGATCAGCCGGCGGATCCGCGCCCGGATCGCCGTCGCCGAAGCCTCTCCGCCGTCGCTGGTCTGCACGTGGCTCGAGAAAAAGTACTTGAACTCGAAGGTGCCCCGCGGGGTGTGCATGTACTTGTTGGTGGTGATGCGGGAGATGGTGGACTCGTGCATCTCCACCGCCTCGGCGATCTCGCGCAGAACCAGTGGTTGCATCGCCTCCTCGCCGTGGTCGAGGAACCCCTGTTGCCGCTCTACGATGGCGCTGGCCACTTTCAGCAAGGTCTCGTTCCTGCTGCGCAGGCTCTTGATCAGCCAGCGCGCCTCTTGGAGATGGTTGCGGAGGCAGTGGTTGTCCGCGCTGCGGTCCGCTCTGCGGATCAGGCTGGCGTAATACGCGTTGACGCGCAAGCGGGGGGCGGTCTCGCCGTTGAGTTCCACCTGCCAGACGCCGTCGCGGCGCACGACGAGGACATCGGGGATGATGTAGTCCGGGGTTGTGTCGCTGATCTGCGAGCCCGGGCGTGGATCGAGGCTCTGGATCAGACCGAGGATGCCGCCGAGGGCATCTTCGCCGACCCCCAGGGCGCGGCCCAGGTCGTCATGGCGGCGTTCGGCGATGAGCTCCAGGTGGTGGAGGAGGGCGTGCTGCGCCTCCGCACGCCAGGGCGTGTCCTCGGGAAGCTGCTCGAGCTGGACGCACAGCGCTTCCTGAGGGTCGCGGGCGGCAACGCCGGTCGGGTCGAGCCGCTGGACACGCTGCAGGACCGCCTCTAGCTCCTCGGCGCTGACTTGCTCGTCGGCCGGACAGCCGGCCAGCAGATCCTCGGTGCTCTGGGTCAGGTAGCCGTCGTCGCCGACGGCGTCGACGATGACCTCGGCGATGGAGCGCTCCCGGGCGGAGAAGGCCTCGAGCTCGATCTGCGCGTGCAGGTGCTGCTGGAGGCTGTCGGAGGCGGCCGGCCGGTTGTCGAGGGTGTCGCGCTGCGCACCCTCGTCGCCGGGGGCGCTCAGTGCCGTGCTGCCGTCGTAGATGTCGTCCCAGGAGGTGTCCAGGGGCAGGTCTTCGGGGATGTCCTCGCCGGCGGGTTCGCTGGCCGGTGCCTCGTCCTCGTGGGGTTCCGTTTCCTGCTGCTCCTGCTCCTGCCCGGGCTCGGCCTCCTCATCGAGCTCGAGCATGAAGTTCGACTCCAGGGCCTGCTGGATCTCGGTGCGCAGCTCCAGGCTGGAGAGCTGCAGCAGCCGGATGGCCTGCTGCAGCTGCGGGGTCATGGTCAGCTGCTGACCGATGCGTAGCTGAAGCGACTGCTTCATGGCCGTGTCCGTTGTGCTTGAAGCATCCGTAGTCCGTCACTCACAGGCGGAAGTCCTCGCCCAGGTACACCTCGCGTACCCGCGGGTTGGCCAGCACGCTCTCGGCGTCCCCGGCGGCCAGCACCTCGCCGTCACTGAGGATGTAGGCGCGTTGCACGATGCCCAGCGTCTCGCGCACGTTATGGTCGGTGATCAGCACGCCGATACCCCGTTGCGCCAGCTGGCGGACGATCCGCTGGATCTCGCCCACCGAGATGGGGTCGACCCCGGCGAATGGCTCATCAAGCAGTATGAACCGCGGATTCGCCGCGAGGGCGCGGGCGATCTCCACGCGCCGGCGCTCGCCCCCGGACAGGGCGATCCCCGGGGAGTCGCGCACGTGGGTCACGCCGAACTCCTCGAGCAGGCGATCCAGCTCCTGCTCGCGCTCAGTGCCGTCCAGGTCGTCGCGCAGCTGCAGGATGGCCCGTACGTTATCCGCAACGCTCAGTTTACGAAAGACCGAGGGTTCCTGGGGGAGGTAGCCGATGCCCAATCGGGCCCGGGCGTGAATGGGCAACCGAGTGAGGTCGTCGCCTTCCAGGGTGATTCGCCCCTCGTCGGCCTGCACCAGGCCGACGACCATGTAAAAGCACGTGGTCTTGCCGGCCCCGTTGGGGCCGAGCAGGCCGACGATCTCACCGTCGGCGACCTCCAGCCCCGCGCCGTTGACCACGGTGCGGCCGCGATAGCGCTTGCTCAGCCCCTCCGCGCGCAGCGTCACCAACGGGTCATTCCTCCTCGCGCCGTGCCGGATACAGGATGGTCCGCGCCCGCTGCCCCTCGGCGCCGCGGGCCTTCATGACCTGCCCCTCCAGGTCGACGTCGATGGTCTCGGCGGTGACTTGAGCATCCCCCTGCCAGAGATGTGCATCGCCCTGGAAATGGGCACGTTCGGGACCGCGGGAGTAGTACTCCATGCGTTTCGCCTCGGCATGCACGGGGCGAGGCTGGTTCTCGGGGTGGTAGCGGTAGGTGGCCGGCGTGCCGTCGACGTAGACGTGGCTCAGGTCGCCGTCCTCGTCGGTGTAGACCTCCATGCGATCCCCGGTGATGCGCATCTCGCCCCGCGTGAGCACGGCGTCGCCCTCGTAGACGCTGACTCCGGCGACCGCGTCGACATCCACCCGGTCGGCCTCCAGTTCGATCGGTGCCTCGTCGCGCTGGCCCACGGCCGTTGCCGGCAGGGCAGCGGCGAGCAGGGTCGCGGCGACGAGCAGTCCCACGCGGATACGGCTGGCGGCGTCAGTACGCTCCATACGACCCCCGGACGTCGGCGTGCAGGCGCAGGCGATCCGCGCGGTAATCCAGGGTCATCCCGGTTCCGCGCAGGGTGCCGGCCGGCTCGCGAGCGGTGACCGGCTCGACGGTGCGCGCCTCGCCGGCGCGCAGGTCCACCAGCAGGTTGTGGGTGTTGATATCCAGCGGCGGACGCGCCTGCTGGGCCGGACGACGGATGTCCACCTCTTCGAACAGGCGGACTTCCCCGCCCTCGCGTTCGGCGATGCCGAAGGGGGCACGGGCCTCCCAGAGGACGCCGTCGCGAGAGCGCATGCGCAGGTCGGGGTCGATGATCTCGAGTTCGCCGCGGCCGGGGAAGTGCTCGCCGGTGCGCCCGGAAAGGGCCGCACGGCGCTGCCCCTGCTCGTCGAAATCAACCATGGTAAACCCCTCGAGGAAGAAGTCCGGGCGCTCTTCGGGAGGGGCAGCGGTCTCCGGGGCCGGCGGCGCCGGGTCGCGGGTAAGCAGCAGACCGAGGAGGACGGTCAGGGCGAGGGCTGCAAGGGGGTAGAGGGAGCCGCGGCGCATGGCTCAGCCTTCCGCCCGGCGCAGCATCGGTTCAAGGTGGCCCTGGGCGTGCAGGATCAGCTCGGCCACCTCGCGCACGGCGCCGCGCCCCCCGGGGCGTGCAGTGACCCAGTCGGCCTGGGCGTGCAGCTGGGGGTGGCCGTCGGCCACGGCGACCCCGAAACCGGCCCGGCGGATCGCCGGCAGGTCGATCAGGTCGTCACCGGTGTAGGCGCACGCCTCCGGGGCGAGCCCGAGGCGCTCGGCCACCTCGGTCAGGGCGTCGCCCTTGTCCGAGCGGCCACGCAGGACGTGGCGGACCCCGAGCTCCTCGGCCCGGCGCATGACCGAGTGCCCCCCGCGGGCGGTGATCCAGCCCACCTCGATACCGGCGTCCTGGAGCATGCGCAGCCCCTTCCCGTCGTGGATGTGGAACGCCTGCAGCGGCTCACCGCTGCCGCCGACGAAGACGGTCCCGTCGGTAAGGACGCCATCGACGTCGAACAGGGCGAGGCGCACCGGCTCGGCCCGGCGCAGGACGTCCGGCGTGGGTGCGTCGCAGTAGGGGCGGGGCGGGGTGGTGCTCATACGACTCCGGCGCGCAGCAGGTCGTGCATGTTCAGGGCGCCCACCAGCCGGTCCTCGGCGTCGGTGACCAGCAGGGCATTGATGCGGTGGCGCTCCATGCGCTCGGCGGCCTCGGCGGCGAGCAGATCCGGTGACGCGGTCTGCGGGCTCAGGCTCATCACCGCCTCGATGGGGGTCTGGTGGATGTCGGCCCCGCGGTCCAGGGTCCGGCGCAGGTCGCCGTCGGTGAAGATGCCCAGCACCCGCTGCTCCTCGTCGACGATGGCGGTCATGCCCAACCCCTTGCGGCTGATCTCCAGCAGGGCGTCACGGAGAGCAGTTCCGGGGGCGACGCGGGGGATGCGCTCGCCGGTCTGCATGATGTCCTCGATATGGAGCAGCAGCCGGCGTCCGAGTTTGCCGCCGGGGTGCGAACGGGCAAAGTCCTCGGCGGTGAAGCCGCGCGCATCGAGCAGTGCGACGGCGAGGGCGTCGCCCATGGCCAGGGTGGCCGTCGTGCTTGCCGTGGGCGCCAGCCCGAGAGGGCAGGCCTCCTGTTCGACGCCGACGTTCAGGTGGACCGAGGCAGCCCGGGCCAGGGTCGACTCCGGACGTCCGGTGAGGGCGATCAGCGGCACCCCGAGGCGCTTGATCAGCGGCAGGATGGCGGTGAGCTCGTCGGTCTCGCCGGAGTTCGACAGCGCGATGACCACATCGTCGGGGGTGACCATGCCCAGGTCGCCGTGGCTGGCCTCGCCGGGGTGGACAAAGAACGCCGGTGTCCCGGTGCTCGCCAGGGTGGCGGCCATCTTCGAGCCGATGTGCCCGGACTTGCCCATCCCGGTGACGATCACCCGTCCACGGCAGGCGAGCATGTGCCGGCACGCTTCGCTGAAAGGCTGGTCGATGCGCTCGCCGAGGGCAGCGACGGCATCGGCCTCGAGCTGCAGGACGGCGCGACCGAGGGCCCGGAGTCGCTCGTCGCCTTCTTCCGGGGCGCCTTGGTGCCGTTCGATCAGGGTGCGCATGGGCGTCATCCGTCCATTCTACGACATCTGTTCGCCGGATCGGACAACCCCCGGGGCAGAATTGACCACCCCGGCGCGGGGATGGATACTGCCGGTCCCTTTTCCAGAACCGAGTAGGCTGATGGGCGTCGCAGACACCGGCGACGAGATCTTGGCGCGGGTGCGTGGCCTGCGGGTCGAGCGCGGCGGCCGGGCGATCTTCGATGGCGTGGACCTCGACATCCGGCGGGGTCGGGTGACCGCCATCATGGGCCCGAGTGGCACGGGCAAAACCACCCTCCTGCGCGTGCTGGGCGGTCAGCTCCGGCCCGGGGCCGGCTCGGTGGAGGTCATGGGCGAGGAGGTGCCCCGCCTCGGTCGCCAGGCGCTCTATCGCCTGCGTCGGCGCATGGGGGTGCTGTTCCAGAGCGGGGCGCTGTTCACCCACCTGTCAGTCTTCGAGAATGTGGCTTTCCCGCTGCGTGAGCACACCCGGCTCCCCGAATCCCTGCTCGAGACCCTGGTTCTGCTCAAGCTCGAGGCGGTGGGGCTGCGTGGCGCCCGGGAGCTGATGCCGGCGGAGCTCTCCGGCGGCATGGCCCGGCGGGTGGCCCTGGCCCGGGCCATCGCCATGGATCCGGCGATGGTGATGTACGACGAGCCCTTCGCCGGCCAGGACCCGATCACCATGGGGGTGCTGGTGGACCTGATTCGGCGGCTCAACGATGTCCTCGGCCTGACCTCGGTGGTGGTTTCCCACGACGTCCAGGAGACCCTGGCCATCGCGGATTACGTCTACGTACTGGCCGACGGGGCGGTCATCGCCGAGGGCACCCCGGCGGCCCTGCAGGAGGCGCAGTCGGAGTCGCTGCGCCAGTTCATTGATGCCCGGCCGGACGGGCCGGTGCCGTTCCACTATCCGGCGCCCGGGCTGGCCGACGAGCTGATCGGCGGGGGGCGGCGATGACCGGTCTGTTCCAGGCGTTGGGGCAGCGGACCCTGAACGGGCTGCGTGGCCTGGGTGAGGCGGTGCTGCTGATGGGGCGGATCCTGCGGGCCGCTCCCGAGGTGGTGGTGCGTCCGCGGTTGCTCGTCGAACAGATCTACGCCGTGGGCGTGTTGTCGCTGGTGATCATCCTGGTCTCGGCGCTGTTCGTCGGCATGGTGCTCGGCCTGCAGGGGTACTACACCCTGTCGGACTTTGGGGCCACCGAGGCGGTGGGCACGATGGTCGCCCTGTCGCTGGTCCGCGAGCTTGGCCCGGTGGTCACTGCGCTTCTCTTCGCCGGGCGGGCCGGCTCGTCGCTGACCGCCGAAGTGGGGCTGATGAAGGCCACCGAGCAGCTCTCGAGCATGGAGATGATGGCGGTGGACCCGGAGCGACGCATCCTGGCGCCGCGCTTTTTCGCCGCCCTGCTGGCGGTGCCGCTGCTTGCCGCCGTGTTCAGTGCCGTGGGCGTTTTCGGCGGCTATCTGGTGGCGGTGGGCATGGTTGGAGTGGATGGCGGGGCATTCTGGTCCAACATGCAGAACGCCGTCACCATTCAGGATGATATCCTGAACGGCGTGATCAAGAGCGTCGTCTTCGGCTTTCTGGTCGGTTGGATCGCTCTGCACAAGGGGTACATGGCGGTGCCGACCTCCAGTGGCGTCAGCCGGGCGACGACCCTCGGTGTGGTGCACGCCTCGCTGGCGGTGCTCGGGCTCGACTTCCTGCTCACCGCACTGATGTTCGACTGACGGAGCAAGGGTATGAGTCAGCGGCTCGTGGAGATCTGGGTCGGGGTGTTCGTGGCCATCGGCCTGGCGGCGATGATGGTCCTGGCCCTGCAGGTCAGCGGCCTGACCGAGCTGCGCCAGCCGCCCGGCTACCACGTTACGGCCAAGTTCGACAATGTCGGCGGCCTGCGCGAGAAGGCGCCGGTGAGCATGGCCGGGGTTCGGGTGGGGCGGGTCGAGGCGATTCGGCTCGATCCGGACAGCCACCAGGCCGAGGTCAAGATGCGCATCAACGAACGCTTCGGTGCCATCCCGGCGGACAGTGCGGCGGCCATCTACACCTCCGGTCTGCTCGGCGAGCAGTACGTGGGGCTGGAGCCGGGGTGGGAGACCGAGCCCCTGGCCGATGGTGACCGGATCACCGAGACCCAGTCGGCCGTGGTTCTCGAGCGGATCATCGGCCAGTTCGTTACCGGCATGCAGGACTGAGTTCGCCAAGCGCGATGGAGGCAGGAGCGATGTTCAAGGCGAATCGGTGGACCCGGGATCTGGCACTGGCCTTGGGGCTGGTGCTGGTGCTGGCGCTCGCTGCCGGGCAGGCGGTGGCCAAGCCGGACCCGCGGCAGGTGGTGCAGGAGGTGACCGACGAGGTGATGCGGGTGCTCGATGAGCACGGCGAGGAAATCGTTGGCGATCCGGTGGCCCTCTACGAGAAGCTGGCCCCGGTGGTCGAACCACACATCGATTACGACCGGATCGGTGCGCGCATTCTCGGGCCGCACTGGCGGGACGCCGACGCGCAGACCCGCGAGCGCTTCGTCACCGAGTTCCAGCGCAGCCTGCTGAGGACTTACGCCTCCAGCATGGAGGATTACACGGGCGTCGACGTGCGCATCCTGGGCAGCCGGCAGCGCGACGGCGGTGTCCAGGTGGGCATGGAGGTCGGTTCCGGCGACAGCCGTGCGCGCATCCTCTATCGACTGGAGGAGCGGGAGGAGGCCTGGAAGCTGGTGGATGTCACCGCCGAGGGCGTCAGCCTCATCCACAACTACCGCGAGGACTTCCGGTCGCGCCTGCGGGACAAGGATCTCGAGACCGTGATCGAGGAGATGGCACAGCGCAACCGGGACATCGGTTTCGAATGACCCGCGCGGCCCTCGTCAACGGTGCCGACGGGCGCTGGCGGGTTACAGGGCGCCTGGAGCTCGATACCGTGGGGGAGCTGTGGGCGCAGGGCATGGAGCGGTTCGCCGTTGAGGGCGGGGCCTGCGAGATCGATCTGGCCGAGGTGGAGCGGACCGACAGCGCCGGTGTTGCGCTCCTGATCGACTGGACCCGGCAAGCCCGGGGGCGGGGCGGGCGGCTGCGCCTTTGCCATGTTCCCGAGCAGATGCTGGCCATTGTCCGGGCCAGTGGGGCCGGGTCGGTGCTGGAAATCGCCGACGTCCCGGCCTGAATCCGCTATAATCGTCCGCCTTCGCGGGGAGCCCGCGGTCCGTTTCCGGAGGGGATCGCCCCATGATGCAGCCAGAAGAGATCGAACGCCTGATCCAGGAACAGCTCAGCGATGTTCGGGTGGAGGTCAGTGGTGACGGTCGCCACTTCCGTGCCTTCATCGTCAGCCCCGACTTCCAGGGGCTGTCGCGCATCCAGCGCCACCGCCTGGTCAATCGCGCCCTGCGCGCCCACATCGATGACGATACCCTGCACGCCATCTCCATGCGGACCCTGACGCCCCCGGAGCACGAGCAACAGCAGAAGGCGGGGTAGGCCGATGGAGCGACTGCTCATCCGCGGCGGCAACCCCCTGCGCGGCGACATCCGTATCTCCGGAGCGAAGAATGCGGCCCTGCCGGTCATGGCGGCGACCCTGCTGGCCGACGGGCCGACCACCGTCGGTAACATCCCGCACCTGCACGACGTCACCACCACCATGGAGCTGCTCGGGCGCATGGGCGTGGAGCTGACCGTGCACGAGGGGATGGAGGTCGAGGTCAACACCGCGACCATCGACAGCTTTCGGGCCCCCTACGAGCTGGTCAAGACGATGCGTGCCTCGATCCTGGTGCTCGGGCCGTTGCTGGCGCGTTTCGGCCGGGCCGAGGTGTCGCTGCCCGGCGGCTGCGCCATCGGCTCGCGTCCGGTCAACATCCACGTGGATGGGCTGCGCGCCATGGGCGCCGAGATCGAGGTGCGCGATGGCTACATCAAGGGGCACGCCGACCGACTCCGGGGGGCGCACATCCGCATGGATGTCTCGACGGTCACCGGCACGGAGAATCTGATGATGGCGGCCGCCCTGGCCCGTGGTACCACGGTGCTGGAGAACGCCGCCCGCGAGCCCGAGGTGATCAATCTGGCGGACTGCATCAACGCCATGGGCGGGCACGTCCAGGGGGCGGGCACGTCGACCCTGACCATCGAAGGGGTTGAGACCCTGCGCGGGGTGCACCACCGGGTGCTGCCGGATCGCATCGAGACCGGCACTTACCTGGTGGCCGCGGCCATGACCGGTGGTGAGGTGCGGCTCAAGGATACCGCACCGGAGCTCGTGGAGTCGGTCCTGGGCAAGCTCCGCGAGAGCGGAGCGGAGGTGGCCACCGGGCGCGACTGGGTGACGCTGCGCATGGATGGTCGCCCCCGCGCCGTGAACCTGGAGACCGCTCCGTACCCCGGGTTCCCCACCGACATGCAGGCGCAGTTCTGCGCGCTGAACGCGATCTCCACCGGGGTCGGGACGGTGACCGAGACCGTCTTCGAGAATCGCTTCATGCACTGCCTGGAGATGCAACGCATGGGTGCCGACATCCAGATCGAAGGCCCCCGGGCGCGCATCCGCGGCGTCGAGCAGCTGACCGCAGCACCGGTGATCGCCACCGACCTGCGCGCCTCGGCAAGCCTGGTGCTGGCCGGGCTGGTGGCCGAGGGAGAGACGCGGGTGGACCGGATCTACCATATCGACCGGGGCTACGAGTGTATCGAGGAGAAGCTGGCGCAGCTCGGCGCCGATATCCAGCGTGTCCCCGACTGACGACGGAGACCGACCGAATACCATGAGCCGAATCCTGACCCTGGCCCTGTCCAAGGGACGCATCCTGGAAGAGACCCTGCCGCTGCTCGCCCGCTGCGGGATCGAGCCCGCCGAGGATCCGGACGCCAGCCGCAAGCTGATCATCGGGACCAACCGCGAGGATGTGCGGCTGCTCGTGGTGCGCGCCTCGGACGTGCCGACCTACGTCGAGCACGGCGGCGCCGACCTCGGCGTGGCCGGGCGGGACGTGCTCCTCGAGCACGGTGGTGACGGCCTCTACGACCCGGTGGATCTGGGCATCGCCCGGTGCCGGCTGATGGTGGCCGGGCCGCCGGACGGTCCGCCCCCCGGGCGTCGTCCGCGCGTGGCCACCAAGTTCGTCCATCTGGCGCGCCAGCACTTCGCTGCGCAGGGCCGCCAGGCCGAGATCATCAAACTCTACGGCTCCATGGAGCTGGCGCCGTTGGTTGGCATGGCCGATCTCATCGTGGACCTGGTCGACACCGGGAACACCCTGCGCGCCAACGGGCTGGCGCCGCTCGAGGAGATCATGCCGATCAGCTCGCGGTTGGTCGTCAACAAGGCGTCGCTGAAGACCAGCCCGCGCAGGCTGGGGACGCTGATCGACGATCTGGCTGCGGCGGCGCGCGCCAAGGACACCAGTTAGCTTTATCGCGAGGGGGAACCATGGTCGACATCAAGCGGCTGAGCACCACGCAACCCGACTTCTGGGACAGCCTCGATGCCCTGACGAGCTGGGGCAGTCATCCGGGCGCTTCCATCGAGCAGCGGGTCGCCGAGGTGGTCGAGGGCGTGCGCACCGGCGGTGACGCAGCCGTGCTGGACTATACCCGGCGGTTCGATGGTCGGGAGGTGGACTCGATGGCGGCCCTGGAGATTCCAGCCGAGGAGGTGGCGGCGGCCCACGAGCAGGTGGCCCCCGAGATGCGCGAGGCGCTGGAACAGGCCGCCGCGCGGATTCGCGACTACGCCGGGCGCCAGCGCCTGGAGTCCTGGGTCTACGAGGATGCCGACGGCAATCGCCTCGGCCAGCAGGTGACGGCCCTCGACCGGGTCGGCGTCTACGTCCCCGGCGGCAAGGCCGCCTACCCCTCGTCGGTGCTGATGAATGCCGTCCCCGCCCGGGTGGCCGGGGTGCAGGAGATCGTCATGACTGTTCCGGCCCCGGGGGGTGAGCTGTCGCCGCTTGTGCTGGCCGCTGCCCACGTCGCCGGGGTCGACCGCATCTTCACCCTGGGCGGGGCGCAGGCGGTGGCGGCGCTGGCTTACGGCACCGAGACCGTGCCCGCCGTGGACAAGGTCGTCGGTCCCGGCAATGCTTACGTGGCCGAGGCCAAGCGACGGGTCTACGGGGTGGTGGGCATCGACATGATCGCCGGCCCCTCCGAGGTGCTGATCATCAGCGACGGTCAGGCCGACCCCGAGTGGATCGCCATGGACCTGTTCTCCCAGGCCGAGCACGATGAGGAGGCCCAGGCCCTGCTGGTCTGCCCCGATTTCGTCTTCCTCGACCAGGTGCAGGCGGCCATGGAGCGCCTGCTGCCGGACATGGAACGCTCCGAGATCATCCGCACCTCGCTGGCCGAGCGCGGGGCGCTGATCTGCGTCCGCGATCTTGAGGAGGCGCAGCGGGTGGCCAACTATGTGGCCCCCGAGCACCTAGAGCTGTCCGTTACCGAGCCCGACCGGTTGGCCGAGGGGATCCGCCACGCCGGGGCGATCTTCCTGGGGCACTACAGCGCCGAGTCGTTGGGTGATTACTGCGCCGGCCCCAACCATACGCTGCCGACCTCGCGGACAGCGCGCTTCGCTTCGCCCCTGGGGGTTTATGACTTCCAGAAGCGTTCCACCACCCTGGCTTGCTCCCCCGCCGGCGCCGCGGCGCTGGCCGGAACCGCCGCAGTGATGGCCCGCGGCGAGGGGCTGACCGCTCATGCCCGGTCGGCGGAGTATCGTGGTCAGGCGGAGGAGAGCAACGGTGACTGAGGTCGAGGCGCGGGTCGCCCGTTGGGTGCGGCCGCAGGTGCAGGCGCTGGAGGCCTATCAGGTCGCCGAGCCGGGCAGGGCGATCAAGCTCGACGCCATGGAGAGCCCCTGGGCCTGGCCCGGGGCCCTGGAGGAGGCCTGGCTCGAGCGGATGCGCTCGGTGGCGGTAAACCGCTACCCGGATCCGGCAGCGCGGCAGCTGAAGGCGCTGTTGCGCGAGAGCCTGGGCGTGCCGAAGGGTGCCGATTTGCTGCTCGGCAATGGCTCCGACGAACTCATCCAGCTCATCGATTTGGCAGTGGCCGGCAGCGGGCGCACCGTCATGGCGCCGGGGCCGAGCTTTGCCATGTACCGGATCATCGCCAACCTCACCGGGGCCGAGTACGTGGAAGTGCCCCTGGGGCCGGAGTTCGGGCTCGACCTCCCGGCCACCCTGGAGACCGCTTCGGTGCATTGTCCCGCGGTCACCTACCTGGCCCACCCCAACAATCCCACCGGCAACGGCCTGGACCTCGATGCCGTGGCCGAGCTGGTGGCGCAGAGCGACGGGTTGGTGGTGGTCGACGAGGCCTACGCACCCTACGCCGACAGCAGCTTCCTCCCGCGGGTGCTCGAGTTCCCCAACTGTATGGTGCTACGCACCCTCTCCAAGGTCGGCCTGGCCGGGTTGCGGGTCGGGGTACTGATCGGTCATCCGGCCTGGATCGAGCAGCTGGAGAAAGGCCGTCTGCCCTACAATCTGGGCAGCCTGGCGCAGGCCAGTGCCGCCTTCGCCGTCGAGCACCAGGAGGCACTGGACCGCGCCGTGGCCCATGTCCTCGCCGAGCGGGCCCGTCTGGTCGAGGAGCTGCCGGCGGTGCCCGGGGTGGAGTACGTGGCCCCGACCGAGACCAACTTCCTCACCTTCCGCGTTCCTCAGGGCAGTGCCGACGCCGTTCACCGCGGGCTGCTGGATCGAGGGGTGCTGATCAAGCGCCTGCATGGCAGCCATCCGCGCCTGGAAGACTGCCTGCGCGTGACCGTTGGCCGGCCGGAGGAGAACAACCGCTTCCTCGAGGCGCTGGCCGAGACGTTTGCCGTCGCGGTGTAAGGGGCGCCCGCCGCGCCCGTCTTCGGGGGCGGCGGGCGGGGCCCCTCAGCGCCGGCCGGGTCGGCTGGGCTGCTGCATGTCGGGGCGTTCGCCCAGTGTGACGGAGGTCGAGAACGGCTCTTGGTCGCGGTAGCCGGCGACCTCCATCTCGGTACCGGGTGCCGCCTCGCTGGCGGCCTGCAGCAGGTCCTGGACGTCGCGGATGCGCTGTTCGCCGAGTTGGATGATGATATCGCCGGCCTGCAGGCCGGCCTGATCCGCCGGGCCCCGGGGCAGGACGTGGGTGATCGCCACGCCCTCGGTATCCGGCGGGTGCCCGAAGGATTCGGCGAGCGCCGGCGTCAGTCGCTGCGCCTGCACCCCGAGCCAGCCGCGTACCACGCGGCCGTACTGGATCAGGTCGGCCATCACCGCCTGGGCGATCCCCGCTGGAATGGCAAAACCGATGCCCTGGGAGCCGCCGCTGCCACTGAAGATCGCGGTGTTGATCCCCACCAGCCGGCCTTCGGCGTCGACCAGCGCGCCGCCGGAGTTGCCCGGGTTGATCGCGGCATCGGTCTGCAGGAAGTTCTCGAAGGTCGACAGCCCCAGTTGGTCGCGTCCGGTGGCGCTGATGATCCCGTGGGTCACGGTCTGCCCGACGCCGAAGGGGTTGCCGATGGCCAGCACGACATCGCCGACGCGCACCCGCTCGTCCCGGGCGAAGGTGATCACCGGCAGCCGCTCGGCCTCGATGCGCAGTACCGCCAGGTCGGTCTCCGGGTCCCGGCCGACCACCGTGGCCGCCTTCTGGCGCCCGTCGGCGAGCAGTACCTGGATCTGATCGGCCTCGTCGATGACGTGGTGATTGGTGACGACGTAACCGTCTTCGGCGACGATGACCCCGGAGCCGAGGCTGGTTTCGGTGCGCTGGCGCTCGCGGGTGGGCGGCTCGCCGAAGAAGCGCCGGAACAGCGGATCATCGAACCCGGGCGGTACCAGCTGCTCGGTGACCTGCTTGACGGTGAAGATGTTCACCACCGCGGGCGCGGCCCGCTCGACGGCGTCGGCATAGGAAACCGGGCCCTGCCCGGTGGGGATGGCCTCGGGTGCGTCATTTGGTCGCGCCGGCGGCGGGGTCTCGCGGTCGTCGTCCGCAGTGATCTCGACGCGCGGCGTCAGCGGCCCGAGTAGGTCGGGGTTGACCCACACGATGACCAGTGCCAAGACCAGGCCCAGCCCGGTGTAGCCGACAAGAAAGCGGATCCACTCGGGCCCCTGCAGGCCCAATGGCCGCCACCCGGATCGTCCTGCTAGCCTCATGAAGAACGCCTGCATTGAGAATCGGGAACATGGTGCATCGAAACCGCCTTGAAGCATACCTGAACGAGCTGCTCACCCCGGCTGAGTACACCGACTACGCGCCCAATGGCCTGCAGGTGGAAGGGTGCGAGGAGATCGCCACGGTGGTCACCGGGGTGACCGCCAGTGCCGCCCTGGTGGAAGCGGCGTGCGATCTCGACGCCGACGCCTTGATCGTCCACCACGGCTACTTCTGGAAGGGCGAGGATCCGCGGGTGGTGGGCATGAAGGCCCGCCGTCTGCGGCGGCTTATCGGGGCGGGGGTCAACCTCTTCGCTTACCATCTGCCCCTGGACGTGCACCCCGAGCTGGGCAACAACGCCGGGTTGGCGCGCCTGCTGGGGCTGCAGACCGACGGCCGGCACGCTGCCAAGGGGGTGCCCGGGTTGCTCTGGTCCGGGGCGCTGCCCGGGGCGGAAACCCCGGTGGCCTTCGCCGCGCGGCTCGAGCAGGCGCTGGGTCGGGCGCCGCTTCACGTCGACGGGGGGCCGGCGGCCATCCGCCGGGTCGCCTGGTGCAGTGGCGGGGCCGACGGCTTGATCGACCAGGCGGCGGATCTCGGCGTGGACGCCTTTATCTCCGGCGAGCTCTCGGAGCCCACCACCCACGTCGCCCGGGAGCGGGGGCTCCATTATCTGGCCGCCGGGCACCATGCCACCGAGCGCAGCGGCGTGCAGGCGCTGGGGTCGCATCTGGCCGAAGCCCTCGGCCTGGACCACCACTACGTGGAGATCGATAACCCGGCCTAGACATGACGTATCACGGTCAATGTAATAGCCTATCGGCAAACCCGGGGGTGTCCGGGCGGCCAGTCGCTGCCTTGACGCCCGGCGATGCGATGTACGAAGCTTACGCGCTGCTTGTATACCCCGTATCCCCGGACACGGCAGGGAGCCGCGACGGGCGGGCGTGTCGGGTGCGGGGGACCAGGACCGGGGAGCTGTCGGTGCCGCAGGACCGGCTCCCGGAGGACACTAAGCTCGTCATCGGCGAGGATACCGAAGACGAAGAGGAGGGCGCGGCGTGATGAACCGTCTCAATCTCAGCGGTCTGCAGCAGTGGATGGATGACCGCTATCCCATGACGAGTACTTGGCGGTACCACATGACCGAGTACTACGTCCCCAAGAACGTCAACTGGTGGTACCTGTTCGGATCGCTCTCGATCCTGGTCCTTGTGATCCAGATCGTGTCCGGCATCTGGCTGATGTTCTACTACCAGCCCTCCGTCGAGCGCGCATTCTCCTCAGTGGAGTTCATCATGCGCGACGTGGACTGGGGCTGGTTGATGCGCTACATGCACACGACGGGCGCATCGGCGTTCTTCCTGGTCGTGTACCTGCACATGTTCCGGGGGCTGCTCTACGGCTCCTATAAGAAGCCGCGCGAACTCCTCTGGATCACCGGCGTGCTCATCTACCTCGTCTTGATGACCGAGGCGTTCATGGGCTACGTGCTGCCCTGGGGGCAGATGTCGTACTGGGCGGCGCAGGTGATCATCGCCCTGGCGGGTGTCATCCCGGTGGTCGGTGACGAGCTGGTGATCTGGCTGCAGGGCGGCTTCGTCGTCAACGAGGCGACGCTGGGCCGGCTCTTCGCCCTCCATGTGGTGGCACTGCCGCTGGTCCTGATCGCGCTGGTCTTCGTCCACATCGTCGCCCTGCACCATGTCGGCTCCAGCAGCCCCGACGGCGTCGAGATCAAGCAGAACAAGGACAAGAACGGCAAGCCGATCGACGGTGTCGGGTTCCACCCGTATGTCACGGTCAAGGACATGTTCGGCTGGGGCATCTTCCTGATCCTGTTCTGCGCGGTGATGTTCTTCGCGCCGACCTTCGGCGGCTATTTCATCGAGGCGCCGAACTTCCAGGAGGCCAACCCGCTGCAGACGCCCGAGGTGATCCATCCGATCTGGTACTTCACGGCGTGGTACGCCATGCTGCAGTCGATCCCGAGCGAGGCCCTGGGCGTGATCGTCATGCTGGCGGCGCCTGGCATCCTGCTCTTCCTGCCCTGGATCGACCGCAGCCCGGTGAAGTCCATCCGCTATCGCGGTCTCGGCTTCAAGATCGCGCTGACCGCCTTCACGGTGTCCTTCCTGGTGCTGACCTGGGCCGGGATGGAGGAGCCCACGGGCCTGCCGATCCTGCTGAGCCAGATCTCGACCGTGATCTACTTCGGGTTCTTCGTCTTCCTCTGGGTCTACACCTACTACGGGTTCGAGAAGACGAAGCCTGTTCCGGAAAGGGTGACCGTCTGACATGAGCATGAAAAAGAAGACCGGAATCGCACTGGGCGCATTCCTCACCCTGGCCTTCACCGGCGCGGTGAAGGCCGAGGTGGGGATGATGGAGCCGAACATCAGCCATCACGACCGGGAGTCCATCCGCAAGGGCGCCGAACTCTTCGCCGACTACTGCGTCGGCTGCCACTCGGTGGAGTACCTGCGCTACCAGCGGCTGGCCGATGACGTCGGCCAGGACGAGGACTGGGTCGAAGAGAAGATCATGCGCGGCAACTTCGAGTTGCACGAGCCGATCATCTCGCCCATGGATCCCGAGGACGGCGAGAACTGGTTCGGGCTGACGCCGCCGGATCTCTCCCTGACCTCCCGGGTGGAGGGCGATGACTGGATCTACACCTACCTCAACACCTTCTACGTCGATGAAGACGCCGAGGTGGGTTACAACAACTACGTCCAGGAAGGCACCTCCATGCCGCACATCCTGTTCGCCCTGCAGGGTGATCAGAAAGCGGTCAGGGACGACGATGGCAACATCGTCGACTTCGAGATCATCGAGGGTGCCGAGGGCAAGCTGAGCGAAGAGGAGTACCGCGAGGTCACCGCGCAGCTGACGGCGTTCCTGTCCTACGCCGGTGAGCCCATCCGGGCGGACCGCGAGCGGATGGGGGTCTGGGTGATCCTCTTCCTGATCGTCATGACCGGTGTCTTCTATCTCCTGTACAAGGAGTTCTGGCGAGATATCAAGAAGTGACCGC